>JANOAI010000180.1:0-5817 GCA_031411055.1 Pirellulaceae bacterium | reverse complement strand
AAGTGCAAAGCACCCGAAGGGCCGTTCCGGCTTTTGGTACCTGACCCCGTTTTCCAAGCCTACGTCGTTCATGAAAATGCTCTAACCCTCAACGTTCTGCAACGGGACACTACCATCAAAGATACAATCCGACGCAAACGCTGCGGATGGAATGAACTCGCGTTTTATCACCTCATCGCGTCTTTTTAAGGATTTGTGGTGCGATTGCCCTGTTGCGCAGGGCAAGCCTGCGGGATTCATAGAATGAGAACGCCGATTGTGTTGGCGTTCAACGAGCAGTGTTGTTTTTCCCGTAGAGCTATCGAAAAAGAAGAAAAACAGAGAAGACTCAGCGGAGGGCTCCGAAGGTTTTCTCGGCGAACTTTGCGCCCCTGGGTTTTAAAATGTGAGTGCTTAAATGAGGTTGAAATTCGGAATCAACGAATTGACTTTTTTGGCTTGAGATCGACGCCGTTCACGCAACGACCGGCTTGTGATTGAATCCAGACCTCGCAACGATTAAACTCTTGGTAGGACTAGAAAAGTGAAAAATGCCTCAAGCCAGTTTGTTCGCGAAGAGCATGAATCGTATTGGATTCCGCCGATGACCTTTCGGGTAGCAGAGTCGTTTGAAGAATTCGTCGCCTTGAATCCCGATTTAATGGTCGAGCAGAACCGGAATGGGGAGATTGTCATCGTGTCGCCGGCAGGTAGTGAAGGCTGTAATCGCGAAATCGAGATTTTGTGCGACTTGCAGAATTGGGTTCGAAGCAATCATGGGAAAGCCTTTTCGTCGTCCGTGCTCTTCACGCTCCCCGACGGTTCCAAATGTGGACCGGATGCTTCTTGGATCGCGACGGAACGATGGGAAGCGTTGTCGAAAGAAGATCGCGAAACGTTTGCTCCGATTTGCCCCGATTTCGTGATCGAAATGCGTTCACGATCCGATCGCTTAATGGATCTTCAGAAGAAAATGGGCGACTACATCGTGAATGGTGTTCGACTCGGCTGGCTTATCGATCCATATAATCGCCAAGTGTACATCTATCGCCAGAGTCGAGAGCTGGAAAGCTTGACGGAACCTTCCTCACTTTCAGGCGAAGATGTGTTGCCAGGGTTCGACTTGGATATGTCGTTGATCTGGGCCACCTAGTGCTCAAGAGTAGAATACTTGTCCTCAATTGTTCAGCAGTGCAAGACGCCGCGGAACAATTGAGGACAATTGTTCTAAGCACACTAGCAAAAGTTTGTTTACCTAATGCACGTAGCGGCGTCTCGCCGAGACGCCGAATTCAGCGAGTCTCCGAGAGACTCGCCTACGCGGTTATGCCCAACTAGTTGTGCTTAGGTGCGTACATAGCCATTTTACTCCTGTAGCCATTTTAAAAATGCTCCATCCCGACCCACCATCCATCGACGAACCGGTAACGACTTGGCTTCGTCGGTTGGAAGATGGCCAGTTGGAGGCGGCCCAGCCGTTATGGGACCATTTTTGTCGAAAGCTCTTGAATCTCGCTTCGAATCGACTTAGTCCAAAGCTGAAGCGAACGTACGACGAAGAAGATGCGGCTCAAAGCGCTTTTCATAGTCTATGTCGAGTCATCGCGGATGGTCGCCATTCGGATCTGAGTAGCCGCGAGAATCTTTGGCGACTTCTGGTAACCATTACCGAACGAAAGATCATGGCTCGTATCAAGCACGAGACGCGTGACAAACGCGATATTCGACGTTCGCTGAGCGAGTCGGGTATGTTCCAAACAGGCTCGGAAGCAATTGGACTCAATGCTTTGCCAAGCCACGAGCCAACGCCCGAATTTGCGGCTGAGTTCGCCGACATCTGTAACGCGATGGTCGATGGACTTCACGATGAGAGTCTTAAGCAGGTAGCTCAGCTTCGTTTGACCGATCATAACAACGCCGAGATCGCGGAGCTGCTAGGGATGACGCGACGAACGGTGGAGCGCAAGCTTCTCCTTATCAAAGCTCGCTGGGAAAGCATGGCTGCGGAGGTGCAAGCAGGGTGAATGAGCAAGACATCGAGAGCCTATCGCTGCATGAACTAGAACAAGTTGACGCGCGATGCGAAGCGTATGCGTCGGCGTGGCGTTCTGGAGAGTCTCCACGGATCGAAGATTCGATCGAGTCGATTTCGAGTGACCTGAAATTGGTCTTGGCCATTGAGCTGGTCGAACTCGATATGGAATTAAGACGATCCGCTGGCGAAAATCCATCGATCGAAAGCTATCGTGAACGCTTTCCGCAATGGGCGGATACGCTTGAAACAAGATTAAAGCCGTCGTCAGGGAAAGACGAAGCGTCTCATTCGAACGCACGCATTCCTGGCTATGAGATCTTAGGTGAGCTCGGACGTGGCGGCATGGGTGTTGTCTATAAAGCGAGGCAACTCAGTCTCGATCGTATTGTCGCTTTGAAAATGGCGATCGTGAGCTCCGATCGGATACCGTTTGAGGTTAAGGATGATACATCGAAAGTCGTCGTTCGCTCCACGAAAGGAGTTGGGAGCTCTGGAAGCCCACGCTCTTCTCGCGGAGCGAAAAGCGACAATCGTCGAAATGAGCTTGAGCGTTTTCGTATCGAAGCGGAATCGATAGCTAGGCTTCAACATCCGAACATCGTTCAGATTTTTGAGATTGGTGAAGCCAACGGAACTCCCTATTTTGCGATGGAGTTCGTCGACGGTGGCAACTTGGCTCAGTCGCTTTCGACGAACCCACTAAGCCCGATCGACGCGGCGCATTTACTTGAACAAATTGCGAGAGCTGTCGCGTATGCTCACGAGCTTGGTATCGTTCATCGTGATCTAAAGCCATCGAATATCTTGCTACAAATGGGACGATCATTTGCGGAGCAGTCAACGAAAACGATTGGACGATCGAGCACGAGAGTACAATCCGTTCGTTCCGAAGGAGGTTGCCCAGCTTTGGAGCCTCTGGTTCTTAACGCGACGCGCCAGCGAGCGGCAGACCAAGAGCCACTCGCTTTGGAGCCCCCCGTTCTTAACGCGACGCGCCAGCGAGCGGTTGACGAAGAGCCACTCGCTGGCGCTTCGTGTTATAAATCCGACCATCGAATATCAGATCATCGCTCTCTCGACGCAAGTGAATCGCGTTGGGTCCCCAAGCTCACCGATTTTGGCTTGGCTAAGCAATTAAATACCGATCATAGCCAGACCATGAGCGGAATGATTTTGGGGACGCCCAACTACATGGCGCCGGAGCAGACTGTCGGTTCGTCCAACAAGGTTGGTCCAGCAGCCGATATTTATTCGCTCGGCGCGATCCTCTACGAAATCCTCGTGGGTCGACCGCCTTTTCGTGGAGCCAGCTTGCTTGAAACGCTCGAACAAGTTCGCACCCTCGAACCCGTTTCACCGCGATTGCTTCAGCCTCGTATTTCTCGCGATTTGGACACCATTTGCATCAAGTGTCTACAAAAGGATCCGTCCCAACGCTACGAATCCGCGATGGAATTGGCTGAGGATCTTGCTCGATTTGCCGAGTCTCTTCCGATTAAAGCTCGTCCAATCGGAGTGTTCGAACGAAGCGGGCGATGGGCCAAGCGTAAGCCGATGCTGGCAGGACTCTTGTCCGCCGTCGCGATTTTGTTCGGGGCCGTCATCATCGTTCCAAGCCTTCTCGCTACTCGACTCGATCGTGCCTTAAGGGAGTCCGACTCGAACGCGAAACAAGCGATCGACAATCAGAGGTTGGCCGAGGTGCAGGCTGAGAAAGCCGAAACTGCCAAAGCCAATGCCGAAGCGATAGCCCGGACAAGCCAATCACACCTTGTCGGCTTGCGCATTGCAACCGGGGTCAACCATGCGATCAACGGCCAGCACTCACAGTCGCTGCTTTGGTATCACCAAGCTTGGAAAGAAGACCGATTCGAATCTCGTGATGAGGCGTCGCATCGAATGCGAATTGGTTTTGGCCTATCGCAGCTTCCTCAGCTAGTCGGGCTCTGCGTTCACGAGAGGCCGGTTCTTGATATTGAATTCGATCGAACGAGCGACCGCATGTTGGCCCGCGACGAAAGCCATTCCGCTTCGATGTGGAATCCTTTCCTCGGTGAACGAATCGCAGCGATTGATCACGGAGAGAAAATCTCGCGCGCCATATTCAGTCCTGATGGCAAAGTCATCGTAACCTGCGGAGGGAAATCGCTGAAGCTATGGAACGCCGAAACGAGCTCTGTTACCGAACAGCATGAACTCGAAAAGGAAATTCGCTGGTGCGATTTCAATACGGACGGTTCACGCCTCGCGCTTGGCTGTAGCGAAGGCGATGTCATTCTTTGGGATGTCGCGAAGAAAAGTCAGCAGCTCGAAACTCTTTCGTGCAGCGACGATGTTCTGTACACCAAATTTTCACCGGATGGAACATTCTTGATTGCGGTGGATGTTACAGACAAGCTAACGGCTTGGCGCTGTTCGGATGGAAACACCCTTGCGAAAGATATTCCGCATCAAGTGTGGAGAAGGGGCGAGATGGCTTGTTTCCCGATCTTCGCCGAACAAGGTCGCTTTATGCTAACGCACAGCGAGCAAAAACTATCCTGCTGGGATACTTTGAGCTGGAACGAGTTGGCGGTACGGACAAAATTTAAACAGTTCCGCGACATCAACATCGACTCTCAGGGAAGTCGTTTGGTAACAGCAACAGGCAGTTCTGCTGCCACTCTTTTTAAGCTCAGCAACCCTTTACCGACTTCGTTTTCCAAGCTAACACCGACAGTACTCGACAATCCTCGCAATACGGATCGTTGTGCGATCAGTTCAAACGGAAGTTTAGTCGCGATATCGAGCTCCGGTGGCGTGATTGAGATTTGGAATGGCGATAACGGAAAACGAATCGACTCAGTTCGCATGCTGGGGCTTCCCAATCAGCTTCGCTTCCGTGAAGCAGCCAACGGGGAGACTCAATTGGTGGCTGCTGGATTGGACGGAACGGTTCGACTTTGGACGAAGAGTTTACGAGGTCTCCAAAGTGAACCTTATGACTTCGCGTGCGGTTCCGCACATAAAGCGAATTGGATTACGCGTGACGACTACCGCTATATCACGAGCCCTGACGGCAAGCAAGAATTTCGAGCACTCAATGAACGCGGCTCGCTTCATGATCGCGTGACGGGTGCGCAATTGGGAAAAGATTTCCATCAATCACATGCGATAGTTCAAGCGATTTTTTCGGCGGACGGTCGGCGGTTAGTGGTCGCCAATTCGACAGAGTGCGGTGTCTACGATGTGAGCACTGGAAGTTTGGTCGGTAAGCTGTATGTAAGTGAATCCTCGATCGAGAGGTTGAGTTTAACGAACGATGGACGAAGGTTGTTGATCTTACGGGCCGAGAACGCGTGTCAAGTTTGGGATACCGATTCAGGTGCACTGGTTCTTGAGAATCACGCCACCTCCAAAAAGGAAGGGAAAGAGCGTTATTCAACAGACTTCGCGGCGTCGCATGCCGCAGGAGCAATCGAAGACATTGCGATATCGCCGAGCGGGGACTACGTTCTTCAGCGTATTGAGAAAGCGGATCGTACCTTGGTCTTTCGAGTTACCGACGGCAAAAAGCTTTTCCAAACCGACTATCAACTCGGCGTAGCGGCGGATATTTCTTTTTCGGACGATGGTCGCCGCTTTATGGTTGCAAATTCCGATACTCGCGCGCGGGTGTGGGATCTTGAGGCCTGCGCTCCGGCGGGGCCGTTCTTGCATCATCCAACTTATTGCCGGTTCGGCAAGTTGAATTCAGATGGGACCTTAGAGCGGTTCTAGAATTGATGTAGCTTTTGAGGGGCGTTCTTTGTTAGTTTGCATAC
>JANOAI010000179.1:0-2356 GCA_031411055.1 Pirellulaceae bacterium | reverse complement strand
AAATACACCCAGTAGGATTCGAACCTACAACCCTCGGTTCCGAAGTAGGTTTTTTTCGCGATGACTTAGTGCCGGAAAGGCTTGATATTAAACGACTTACGAAAGCGACGACCGCCTTCGCGAACCGTAGTAAACTACCTCAAATTCCCTGAAAAACAAGTGGTATTCAAACCCCAAAGTGGTAGAAGTGGTAGTCGATTTCGCCAAGCTCATTATAGCCAGCATGAAAAAGCGATTCTCGTTGCCAGAATACAGTTCTCGCAGCTTTGAAAACTCGATGGTCGCGCAACTTCATTAATCAAGAACCGACATGAAATAGACAATGAGACTTGTCTTTGCCACTTCCACTCGACGCTGACAAGTGAAAACATGCTACGTGAACACCGCGTGTATCCGCGATTCTCGCCAGTCTCAAACGAATCCTACGTCATTTGGTTTAGAACGGCCCTATTTTTCGATTTCCATTTCTATTTCCACCCAACGTTTAGACTACAGCAAACGGATGCGACATCCCGGTTGGACGATGCAGGATCTACCCTAGAATTCACCGCAAAACCTAGCGTCTCGTTCTTAGCTTAGCGTCGCATTCAATCTGAAATCGGCTAATGGCCTCTTCGACTGTTTCGACCTGAGGCATCATTGTTTGAAGCAGCTTCACGACCGCTGATTTCTTGGGTCCTGCCCCTACAACTCTACGGATGTCATTCGCGAAAGTAAGAAAAACTCCGCAAACTTGGTGGATCTCGTCGAGTACGTTCGTTGGCTGCGTCCAATCGAGGGTGCGTTGTCTACCAACACGGGTTGTTGGGCTTTTGATGCTGGCTGGAGAACCTTTCGCTAGCCTTACCATTCGCTTTAGTTCGACTAGTCCAAGCCCCTGTTCAATCGCATTCTTCGCGATCTTCTGGCGATCCTTCTTTGTATGAATCTTACTGAGCTCGCAAAGAAGCGTCGGTCCCCACGCTCGATCGAAATCGATGCACCATTGGGTGATCTGTGTCAGTTCAGCTCTTTTAATTTGTTCAGACATCGATCGATATTTGCGAAGCCTTTCAGCCTCGGAAATATTGCCTCCGCTAGCCTTTCTAATTGCCACCCTATTGGTCCTTTTTCCGTCGGCTGAACTAACTGCGATGCCTTGCTTCCAAGCTGCGAGCATTTTGGCGTTTCCAATTCTGACGTTCTCGCGATTCGATTTTATTGAGTTCGCCATATTCTCAAATTGTTCCCTTAGAATCATGCAAAGAGACGTTTGATTGCTTTTTTCTGTGGCAATCTGATTGGTTTACCCGCCATATAGTTTAAAAAGTGCTTTTTGGATTAGATCCTGATAGACAGCCTCGGTCAAGAACTATTTCCAAACAGATCAAGCGGTTGTTCGCCTTGTGCAAAAACTCTGTTTTGACGCTTCTGGAAATGCTTAGTTTCAAAAGTCGGACGATTCAGGTAGGCGATTCGTGATAAATTGTAGTCAACGACAGCGGTCGGACAGGCAAAATCGAGAATCGATCGATCAATATTGGCAGCGGCTCGGACGTCTACCGAAGATTGCCTCGATTACTCGATGACAGGCGACAGAGTTTGGTCCCGATGGTTGGCGACTCGAATGTCTAAATTCGCTGAAAGTCAGCTAAATTCCGTCCAAAATCCTGGCAAGATGATATGAGGAAGGTGCTTAGCCATTCGACGAGTCTAACGAGATCGAATTTCTAAAACGTTGCATCACGCAAATGGCTAACGCAACCACCGAAGTGCTTCTAATTCATTGTCAGAAAGGAACATGACTCATGAGTCACATTGTTGAAATTCGGACGGAAGTCCGAGATGAGGCGGCTGTTCAGTTGGCTTGCCGAAGAAGAAATCTGCCAGCACCGGTGCATGGCGAGTTTAAGTTGTTTGCGAAACAAGCGACGGGGCTTGGCGTTCATTTGAATGAGTGGCGTTACCCGGTCGTGATTGACTTGCCAACTGGGCAACTGAGTTACGACAACTATCAAGGCAAGTGGGGGAATCCGAACGAGCTAAACGGTTTCCTTCAGGCTTATGCGGTTGAGAAAGCTAGCCTTGAAGCTCGAAAAATGGGGCACACTGTCGTCGAGAAGCCACTCGACGATGGGAGTATTCGCCTGTCGGTCATGGTTGGAGGTGCTGCGCAATGAAGATCATCGAAATCACCGTTGACCCGGAAGGTAAAACAAAAGTCGAAACGAAGGGCTTCTCTGGTAGCCAATGTGTCGATGCCTCACGTGCTTTGGAACAGGCTCTGGGTGTTCAAGTCGCCGAGCGAAAGACCGGCGAGTTTTATTCGGATGCGATGACCGGAACAACCCAATCGGAAACGAAACATCTGAAGCAG
>JANOAI010000178.1:0-3097 GCA_031411055.1 Pirellulaceae bacterium | reverse complement strand
TTCCCATCCCGGATTCGCGTGCCGTGACCACTCGACTTCTCAAGTCCATTGAATATGCTCGCATTGCATCTCTCCTTAGATGTATGCAAACTAACAAAGAACGCCCCTCAAAAGCTACATCAATTCTAGAACCGCTCTAGTGCAATGCAAAGCAACTTTTTCGCAATCGAACGACGCTCACGACGCTCACACACCGGCTAATCGCAGGTCGCAGGTTTAACTTGGTTTTTCGCGACGGCCTTGATCTGCAATAGTTGGTCGAGATTGTCTACAATCGTAACAATTCCGTTTCGCTTCGTGCCTCGCTCGCGATTAGTGATCGAAACCACATGTCTTTGGTCCAAAGGAGGCTGACGCAACGAGAGTCAGACGATAAAATACGACTGTTAAGCACCTGTGAACGCAGTTACCGGTAGCCGTACGGATAATGGAAGCGGTTGCTCAACTGCGATCCTTCAATGAGAGTGCAGGTCCTGGATTGTCAGAGTCTCTTTTGGTTCTCCTAGACCAAGCTTCACGATTTTTTGCGATGGCGGACCTACCGCGGGCTGAGCAATTGTACCGGCAAATTTTAGGATCCGATCCGAACCAACCCGACGCCCTTCAAGGGCTTGGAATGATCGCGTCCGATTTAGGGCATCACTCGGACGCCATTGAATTGTTTAGGCGAGCTGTCCAAGTTGAACCGAACTCCGCCTCACTACACACGAATTTTGCACTCGTACTTTTATCAGCCAACAGGCTGAATGATGCCATCGCGATGGCCAAGCAGGCCACTCTGTTGGCACCCGATTCTGAACAGTGTCTATTCAATCTAGCCAGTATTTATGAGAGAGCAAAGTGTTGGTCGGATGCAGAAGCTACATACCGATATTTGCTTCGACGCTTTTCGTCAAACGTCGAAGCGCTTGTGAATCTTGGAAGTATATTGTTCCAACAGCAGTCCTTTCACGCCTCGCTTTCGCTTTTTGAACAGGCCGTTTGTCTTCAGCCACATTTGCCCGAAGCAAATTTTCATTATGGCAAGGCGCTTCAGTCGCTTGGCCGATTCGATGAAGCAATTGCAGTATTGAGGAATACTCTGCAATGGCGACCTCATTGGGAGCTGGCGCAAAACCAAATCGGAATGGTCCAATTCGTCCAAGGCGATAATTTGAATGCGATTCGAACGTTTCGCGAAGTGCTGGCTCATTCAAATCGAAACCAACATGCTTGGTACAATTTGGGAATTGCATTGCGACACAATCGAATGCCCTCGAATGCAATCGCGGCATTTAGAAGCGTGCTTGAGATCGATCCCTCTCACGCGGAAAGTTACTATCAGCTCGGCTCATTGCTGATCGAGCGTGGCGAGTGCGTTGAGGGAATTCATGCCTACCGAAAAGCGTTAGCGATTCGTCCAGGTTTCGGGCTTGGAGATTTTGTCCACCAACTGCAGTACCTATGCCAATGGGAGAACCTTTCGCATCTTGTGGACCAAGTATTGGATCAGGTCGATTCGTTAGACGGTAATGTGGATGAGACACGGGTATCGCCATTCACGTTGGTCGCTTTGCCCATAGAAGCCTCACTTGGTCAACTCAAGAAATGTGCGGAACACTGGTCAAAAAGGCTGTCGTATGCCAGTGATCAGCCGCCGCTTTTCCGAGTGCCGCGAGTCAAAGCACACCATCGTCGACTTCGCATTGGGTATCTTTCTGCTGATTTTCGAATCCATGCGGTTGCATTTCATTTGCCAGAACTTTTTTCTGCTCAGGATCGATCACGATTTGAAGTGTATGGCTTTTCGCTCTCTCCTCCAGTCGATTCGGACATTCGCAATCGGATCATTCAAGCCGTCGATCACTTTGTAGATATACATGCATTCGATCATGCCACCGCGGCACAAAAAATTGCGCAGCGTGAGATCGACGTCTTAGTGGACCTGCAGGGACACACCCAATTTAGTCGACCGGAGATACTCGCTTTTCGACCAGCCCCGATCCAAGTAAGCTACCTCGGCTATCCTGGTACCCTTGGCGCGGACTTTATCGACTACATTTTTGCGGATGACTATGTTATTCCAAAGCAGGATGAGAACTACTACTCCGAATCCATTGTCTATCTTCCGAACTGCTATCAAGTAAACGATCGGAACTTCGCAATCGAGGATAAAGCATATTCACGAGCAGAATGCGGACTACCGGAAGATAGCTTCATTTTCTGCGCGTTTTCTACGAGTTACAAAATTACCGCGAGCTTTTTCGACGTTTGGATGCGACTACTTGGCCAAGTCGCGGGGAGTGTTCTTTGGATAGCGGAAGAGAACCCGTTGGTGATTGCTAATCTTCGACGCGAAGCTGAACAGCGAGGTATTGCTGGTGAGCGAATTGTCGTTGTCGCCAAGGTTTCCCTCGACCAACATGTCGCCCGTCATCGACTGGCTGATCTCTTCCTCGATACGTATCCGTATAATGGACACGCAACGACAAGCATCGCCATCCGTGCGGGAGTTCCCGTCGTAACTCTATCCGGAAGAGCGTTTGCATCCCGCGTTGCAGGAAGTATTCTGAAAAGTATGCGACTTGAGGATTGCATTGCGTCGAGTATGGCCGAATACGAAGAAATTGCGCTGCGATTAGCATCCGATCGGCATCGGCTTCAAAATTTGCGTCAACGAATCGCGTTGGCCTTACCTCATGCCGCGGTTTTCGACGGACAACGTTTTGCCGTCAATGCAGGTAAGGCATTCGAGGCAATGTTTGGAAGATGGGCAGACGGCCTCGATCCAGAGACGATTCACGTTGCCGAGGACTAATTCGACTGTCCAAAATCCTTCATGAAGTCACAATCTCGTTGATAACACGAAGCGGAAGCGAGTGGTTTTCTAAAGGTTTCTATCGCCAAGCCACTCGCTTGCGCTTTTTGAAGTTGCACTATGAAGTTGCACTATGAAGTTGCACTATGAAGTTGCACTATTTAGACCCGAAGGGTCGGCATAACCTATGCCGGGGCTGGTAAGCCCCGGTTCGGATATCGTATGGCAACCAAGCCCCGGAGGGGCGACACAACGCACTTTGTACCGCCCCTTTGGGGCTAAGACTCTGGGAAAATTGCG
>JANOAI010000177.1:0-11096 GCA_031411055.1 Pirellulaceae bacterium | reverse complement strand
ATGATCAATACAAGGTTGTGTCTTCAGAACAGAATCGACGCCACAGTCGACGACCCAGGTGATTTCGGAGTCTGGCCATCTCCCCTTCATCGCATTCGCGAGCGGGAGGGTTTCCAAGCAATCACCGATTGCGCTCAATCGGCAAATCAAGATTTTTTTTGTCACCATCGCATCTCCATTTGGTCTACGATGTGGTCGGCCATTTGGTCGATCGCATGCTGTTGAGAGGTCGTAATGGATTGCCCTGCTTCGGGCACTAAGTCTGCTCGTTCCGTGAAGAAAAAGGCGGTCTCGCCGGGTGGTAAGAACCGGTTTTGCATTAAAACGTTACCGATTCGATCGGTCCAGTTTACTTCGGTCGCCATGGTCAACCGCAAAGCCCGTGGATCGTCGTTCGTGGTTTCCGTGATGACGCGTTTTGTGTCGTAATGAATTCGACAGGCGAGGGTGGAGTCGGCTCGCGATGCGTCGACAATTTTGTAGGGGGTACGATCTTCGATTGTCTTTTGAATGGCTTCGGTCAGTCGCGTTCCAAGATCGGGACGAAAGGAATCGCATCTTACGATGGGAACGTGAATCGTCCGAATGTTTTGCGGAAACAGGCTCGACGTCCCCATTCGATAGCCTGCGCAGCCAAGCAAACTACAGCACGCGATTCCGCATTCAAGCAATAGGATGGTTCTGCGATTGAAGTTACGAACCATTGCTGTCTGCTTTGCTGTCGAGCAATGGCTTGGTCCGGCTGTTTTCTGGGAAAAGCTTATTCAACCATTGAAGATGACGTACTGGTTCACCTGGAAGCTGAGCGATTCGATCCTTATCTTTGCGTGCGTTTTCCGCAAAGGGTGTATCGGAAAACTCGGTGAGAAGTTGATCGAGGTAGAATTGCGCTGAATTGTTTTCGCCACGTTTAATGCGAAAGCTTGATTGATCGTAAAGGCGTTCCGCTTTCTTGTAGCGGACCTCAGCGTAAGCTCGGTTAAGAAACTCCTGGTGCTCTTTCGATTGGCTCGGAAACTGTTTAACTATTTGCTTGATCAGCTTTTCCGCTTCGTCGATCGGTTCTTGCGGATATTGAGCACCATTGTACGTTTCAAGAGCTGCTTTCAGTCCTAGAAAGTGGGCGTCAAATTGATGGGGGCTATCAGGATAAGTGATTCGTAAATCCTCGAAGGTGTCCCTCGCTTCTTGGAAATCTCCTTTTCGAAATGCGTTCGTGGCGAGTTCCATCGTCACGTCGTCTGCCAACTTGCCGGTAGGATTGTCGAGTCGCATTTTGTTCAAGACGCGCTCTCCGTGTCCGTCGGTATCGTTCCATGGACGGCGATTGTCGGTAAAGTTGATTTTCCAAAACTCTTGATGATCTGCAGCGTCATATTTCAACCAGTAGAGCGCGATTTCCATCCGCCGCTGGTCAGCTTTGTCGAGATACATGGTTCTAGGGTATTCTTTGACTAGCTTGACGTAAAACTCTTCGGCGTCGGGGTAGTCTTCCGCGAAGAAGGCGCTTTCACCCGCCATCATGAGGGCGTCTTGCTCCATGGCACTGCTAGGCCACTCTTTGGCGGCTTTCTTGAATTTCTTCTCGGCGTCCCGAAAAAGATCCCGACGTTCGTCGCCTTCCGTGGCTGAGGCTTTCTTAAACAGCGCGTCGCCTTCAAGAAAAGCTGCGCGCGAGGCTTCCTTGTCGACTTCCTTGGGCCCAACCCCAGGAATCCAAGCCAGCGCCGAGGTTACGGGGCTTTTCGTTTGCTTTTCCCCTTTGAGACCTTCGGGACGAACCCAATCGCCGTCTGCGTTCTCGTAGCTTTCAACGGAGCGCTTGGCGGAATCATATTCTGGTAGTTTGCCAAACGGACGAAATGTGCTGCATCCAACCGAAAAATGCGAAGTCATCAATACGATGGACGTGAGCAGTACTCGGAGTAGAGTCCGACCTGGATCAGCGAGCACAAACGCGTTCGAATGGCTGATGGACTTTCGCGTACGGCAGAACTTATTGCCGGTTATTTTTTGGCGAGTTGTTCGATAAATGCATGCATCTCGAAACTTCGATGGTTCAGTGACGAGAAGTATCGATTCATAAGCCCACGAATTTCGCTTCGTAAAGTCGGTTCGATCGGCTTCAAGGGGATCGTATCCCATGAGTTTTTTAACATCCCTGTCAGGTAATCGATCGTTGCCGGTCTAATTCGAATCACGTTTCGGTGGCCTGGCAGACATGCTGGACACAAGACGCCTCCGGCTTCAATACCGAAGTTTACACGTGTTGTCTTTTCGATGTCTTGACCACATCCAACGCATTGTTCCACACTTGGCATATGGCCAAGTATTCGAAGCAAATGCCACTCGAAGCGAACCAAACATTCCGCGGGCATCTCGAATTGATCGAGATCCTCAAGGGTTTTTTGCGTTAACCAAAAGAGCTCCGGGACCGAAGATCCTTCTTCCGTCATCGCTAGTAATAGTTCAACTACGTAGTAACCACAGTAAAGGTGAAGGAGATTCTTTTGTCCTGAGCGGAAGCGGCGAATGAGCTTGGCTTCGGTCAAGAGGTCGAGAACATCCCCTACCTTTGCAATGAACACTACCGAAGAATGGGCTAGAAGATCAAGAGCAGACTCGAAAGGGCTCCTCAGGCGACGAGCCCCCTTAGCGATCGCTGAGATTCTTCCGAAGTCGCGAGTCCAAAGCGTAACCACCAGCGAGGTCTCACTCCATGGAACAGCTCGCAATACAATCGCTTCTGTCTTCTCCGTCGACACGAACTCAACAACTCCGTGATTCGCTAGCACTCACTACATGATAGGGAGTAGTGCATCTTATCTTCGCGGCCCCAGCGATGGCGTCGCGTCGCTAGCCGTTTTGATGCTTTAGTTCGCCTGTCCCAAATTCTTCCGGAAGGCTTAATCGCATTTATAACACGAAGCGCAAGCGAGTGGCTTTCTGGAGGTTTGATACCCAAACCACTTGCTTGCGCTTCGTGTTATACGATTTAGGACAGTCGAATCAGTAACTCTAGGGCTTAAGCAAGCGGCTCCTCGGGGAAATCGAGGCTCTCGCTGGGGAATTCATAGAGATCACCAACCGAGGACGCCAATGCTTGGTTTTTCGACTGAACGGACTTAGCCGCCTTTTTCTTTTTGGCCGCTTCGACCACGATCACCGCAAAGAAAGCGATTACCGCAGTCGCCATTCCAGAAAACCAAACGATCGGCCAAAGCATAATGTAAACGCAAACGGTTGATGCAAAGCTACTTGGAAACGAAACCCTAAGCCTAATCCGCCCCTGCGCACGAAACAACCCTGCCGCAATCACGAACTGCGTTGGAAAGACCCGAAAACCACAAATTGTGTTCGGGTTATGGGGTCAGGAGTCAATTGCCGGAACGGCCCTTCGGGTGCTTTGCACAATTGACTCCTGACCCCATAACCCAACCCTAAATCTAAAACTTGACGCTCCACTAGATTTAAACGGCAAAAGAATTTGTGCCGCGACTTGACGCTTGGAGACTGCGGTAGCGTTGAAGCAAGTGATTCAACTGCATGAGTAAGTATACGTTGGCAACTGCGGATGCTAACAAGAAAAGGACGAACATAAAATTAAGTGATGACTGCTGGCCATATTCACGCGCGTAGTCGGCATCGGATCGGATCGTCCTTTGATTCGGGTTGATCGAAGACGATGTGCCTGGAAGGCCGATGTTGCTCGCCATCAACGACGTATTGGGTGGATATCCGTTCATGCCTGGGTTCGTATTTTGATAGCCGGTTGGCATTGTGTTCATGCCGCTGTTGTACATTCCGTTGTTATTTAGATTCGAGCCGATTGGGGGTTGGACAAAATTGTTGTTGCTGTTGTAACCACCCGTTCCCATCCCTGCTGCGGTACTCGGATTCATGCTGTAGTTCGGCGTCGAACCAAAGGGGATATTGGAAGCTGTGTTTACGGCGGTAAGATAGGTTCCGTTCTGTCCATTGTTGGCGTTATATGCATTGTTGCCACTCATTGCAGGGTTGTTGAAGCCGGTTGTACCGTTCATCAACGCTCCATTCGTACCGCTGTTTGGCGAAGTGGAATATCCTAACGACGGGACGTTATTGTAGGTCCCCGTTGGGTAATTGTTTTGATTGCCAAAATTTCCATTGGCAAGCGGAGTGTTTGCACCATTGCCGTAGGTTGTCGGGGTGTTCCACTGGTTGTAGCCGTTCACGCCAGGGGACGCTGGGGAGCTGGAAACGGTTACATTGCCACCGGTGTAACCGGGCGGTAGCGTTGGGCCGACGAAGCTGTTTCCGTAAGTCGATGTGTCCGTGCGAGGCATACCGGCTGTGCCAGGAGTTGCAGTATTGAATCCACCCAAGCCGGTGTTCGAGGCCGTTCGCGTTGGATCGGTGTACGGGGTATTGAAGTTCGAGCGCGAACTATTGTTGGAAAAGTTCTGCGCTAGTACGGACGAGGGAGGCGCAGCAAAACCGGAGGTGGTATCGCTTAACGTCGATGCACCCGCCGTTGGAATGGTATTTGGCGTAACTCGCATTGGGTCGATCATGACTGTGCCGCCGGTGCTGTCACTCATCGTGGTGAGGCTGCCAGTACCCATACGGTTGTCACGAGGCATGGTGCGTTGCATTTGTGCTCGGATTTCAGCTTCTGAAGGATCTCTTTCAACCTCGAGATTCCCGATTCTCAGAACGACATTGCTGGCCACCCCTTGGAGGAACTCGGGAAATTTAACCTTGAGTTCGCCGCCAGACTGGGCAATGTCGGATAATTGCTGCGGTGTGATCTGGAGGATGTAAGAAAGCGATCCGTCTTTCGACTCAATCTTCCAGCCTTCTTTTACCCCTTCGACGGTGTCACCGAAAGGGAGCGCGAACGCATTCAGTTGAGCGGAGGCCGCAAACAATAATGTGAGTATAGTAATTCGAGTCATCAGCAGCCTCTTGCAGCATACAAACGAGTATCCGTTGAATGACGTATCCTAGGGGATTTACCGCGACCAAGTAAAGAGAGCTAAAGTAGCGAACGTTTCAGGGTTTAGGGTTACTCCGCCATGCAATGCGATGCGAAATCCGGAACTCGCCATCAATGAACGGGGCGCCCCGTAGATTCGCTAGCTTTTCTGAGGGAACTCTCGGTCTTAGCCGGGCGTGGCGAGAACCTTCAAAATCGCCCCGATCGAATGGTGCGATTCCAAAGGATGCCTCAAATGATGCTGGTCATGAATTCGATAGGAATTACAGCGGCCTTGCTTCTCAATCGTAAGGTAACCGGCTTCTTCGAGCTCATGCACAATTTTTTGAACCATTCGTTCCGTGATACCAACATTCACTGCCACATCACGGAGCCGCATGGCCGGATCGGCAAAAAGACACAACAACACATGGGTATGGTTGGTCAAAAAGGTCCAGTTCTGACCAGAAAAAGACTTTGAAATCACTTCCGATGACTTGATCTTGGAAATTATTCCCTTTTTTTTCATGACGAGCTCTTGCCGACGGGCGAATAACACGATAATAAATACACGAAACGTATTTCGTGTGTCTGGGTTCGTGTTTTATTATATTCGAAGAAGAGTAGTTCGTCATGACCGACATTTTATGGACCAATTTGTGCTCACCGCTTTGCCTGGCTTTTGTGCTCGGCATCGTGGCCCGGCTTCTGAAGAGCGAGCTATCTCTTCCACGCGATCTCTATGCAGCCCTGTCCATTTATTTGCTCTTTGCAATCGGATTGAAGGGGGGCGTCGAGCTTTCGCACACCAGTCTCAAGGAGTTTCTAGCGCCCGCCATGGTCACGATCGCCCTAGGATGCTTCACCCCGATCAGCGCTTATTTGGTGCTACGCAATGTTTGCCGATTCGGTATCGCGGACGCGGCCGGGATTGCAGCTCACTACGGTTCTGTGTCGGCGGTAACGTTTATCGCATCGCAGCAGTTCGTGAGTTCGATGGGCTATCCTTCCGAAGGCTTCATGCCGACCCTTCTGACCCTTCTTGAGATTCCAGGCATTCAAATTGCTTTGACGATTGGAGCAATTCTCACGGCGCGCGAGGCGAATGCAAAAAAACAGCTTGATCCAAGTGGTACCGAAGAACCGAAACCGCGTCCGATGTCGGAAGTACTCCACGAAGTTCTTACCGCTCGATCGATGATCCTGTTGGTCGGTGGATTGATCTTGGGCTTCCTCATGAAAGATGTTGGCTACAAACCGGTGAAACCGTTTTTTGAAGATTTGTTCAAAGGCGCGTTGACCCTATTCTTGCTTGAAATGGGCTTAGCGGCTGGCTCTCGACTGAAAGATCTTTTCAAAGCCGGTCCTGCCCTCGTTGCATTTGGTACGCTGATGCCACTCGCTCATGGTTCGATCGGAGCGTGCCTTGGAGCATGGGCAGGGCTTTCCGTTGGAGGGACAACAGTTTTAGCGACGATGGCGGCCAGTGCTTCGTACATCGCGGCTCCGCCGGCTGTGCGGATGACCCTGCCACAAGCGAACCCAACGTACTATCTGACAGCAGCTCTCGCAATCACCTTTCCATTTAACCTCATTATTGGGATTCCAATCTACATGTCGATCGCGCGATGGGCCTGCGGCGTGTAGTTCGTTCTCTTCAACTGTTTCGTTTCATCCAAAATAGGAGCTACTTTTTTCATGGAAACACACCCCGTCATTCTTTTAACAATTGTAGCCGAGCATGTCTTGCGAGAACGCTTGCTTACCGAAATTCAACAAGCGGGGGTACGAGGATACACCGTTTACGAAGTCGAGGGCGAAGGTTCGCGACATCGGCGTGTAAGCGAGGTCTTAGGTTCCAATGTAAAAATCGAGACGATCGTTTCCGCCGAGATTGCCGACAAGCTTTTAAGCATTCTGAAGCGTGATTACTTTCCAGACTACGCAGCGATTGCCTATACCACTTCCATCCAAGTTATTCGAGGCGAAAAATATGTTTAATCGAAACGCTGAAGTCTCAGAAATGCGGTACTCCCCTGTCGTTTCTCGACGCGCTGCCGTGAGTGCCATGGGTGTCGCTGGCGCCCTGTGGATTCATAACTCTAGTCTGGGACAAGAAGAAATAGCGGCTCCCCAAACCCCTGAAGAAGCATTAAAAGCCCTCTATCGCGGAAATGAACGGTTTTCGGCTGGGAAGAGTATTAGCGCCCATCGAGATCTCGATCGCGTTCGTATGGTTGCTCCCAAGCAAAACCCATTCGCAGCCTTTCTAGGATGTGCCGATTCACGGGTACCGATCGAAATCGTTTTTGACCAGGGCTTTGGTGATCTATTCGTAACGCGTATCGCGGGAAACGTCGCTTCGAGTGAGAATATTGGAAGTCTTGAGTTCGGAACGCAGATCCTCGGTTGTAAAATCATTTATGTCTTAGGTCATTCCGCCTGTGGCGCTGTATCGGCAACGATGAAGGGTGAGGAGGTTCCAGGACAAATTAGTGGCCTCTTTCAACATATTCGGCCAGCCGTGAAAGGGGCCAATGGAGATCTCGATAAAGCCATCCGCGAGAATGTAAAGAATCAAGCGATGATCATCGCTGAATCATCCCCCGTGATCTCCAAGCTAGTAAAACGCGGTGAACTCATCGTGACTGGCGGGATCTATGATTTATCCACCGGACAAGTTCGCCCCATCGACTTTCAGGCGTCTTAGTGGATTGCCCGCATTGAATTGGATTCGAGCCCTACGGCTTCCTTCAGCCAATTTCTTTATCGGCATTGCTTCGGTTCATTCCAAGATGTTGTGGGGATTCTGTCCGCGATCAGCGAACTTCTCGCAACAGACGAAGCGGAACCGGAGTCTCATCCCATGTCCGATCATCTACTCGAGTAACATGCAGTTGTAAAGTCGCTGCGCTGTGTCCCTGAAAGTAATCGATTCGAAGTGGATGAAGCCCCTTGGCAAGCCGTGTTAATCGACTGACTGGTTGAGCCGGATGGTTGAAGTCATTGTCGAGTAAGAGCTCATCATGAAGGAATAGTTGGCTTCCATCATCTGAAATAATTGTCAGCCGATACAATCCGTCCCGGTCAATTTCAATGTAACTATCCAATTGGGCTACAAAGTCTTGACGTCCTTCGGTCGTCATCGCCTCAAGCGATAGCTCGTCGATCGTTCCTTCATTCTCAACCGTGAGTGAAGCGAAATCGGGCAGCTTATCAAAATGCCCATTATATAGCTTGAAATCGAGCCCCGATTTTGTGTTCACAACTCCCTCTACGGCAGGCCAAGCAGGAAGTGGGTCTGGCGTTAAGGAAACCGTTCGCAAGCCGGCCTTGCCTTGGACTTCGATTATCAGTGTTTCAACATCCGGCAACAACACATCCATGGCAATGACCCAATCAAGAACTTGTTGAGCCGCCATTCCGTTTACGCGGACAATCGTTTCGCCCGGTTGAAGGCCACTCAATTCGGCAGCCGATTTTGTAAGCACGTTCATAATCCGGCAGTCGCTGGTGTTCGGATCAATGGTGATTCCGGTCTGCTTTTGATGACGAATTTCCGGGGCCATCATCGCATTCGAGAATTTGCGAACGCGATCAATCGGAATAGCGTAGTTGACATTCTCCTCGCTTACGAAACCGCCCGACACGATTCCGATCAAACGGCTTTCTAAATCGAGCAGCGGACCACCGCTACTCCCTTGGTTGCTAGCCGCATCGAATTGAATGAAAGCTGGTCTCGCGTTGCTGTTAAATTGAGTCATCGCTAACGCATTGCCCGTGCTGCCGATGAGGTTTTTGTTGCTCACGATTCCCGCGGTATAAATAACGCCGCGTCCACCTGGATTCCCGGCCGTTATCACTGTCTCGCCATTCATGAGATCGTTGTTCTGACCGACAACAACGCTAGGCCATTCCTTCTTGGACTCTAGTTTTACGATGGCAAAATCATGGTCGGGCATCCGACCAACGACACGAAACGGAATGGCCTTGCCTTGATAAACTGCCTGGCCAGCTTTGGCTGGCAAAACATGATTGTTCGTTAACACATAACCGCCCGGATGAATGATCGAGCCGGTTCCGGCCGCGCCTTTCGATTTCGTTTGGTCGATCGCAAACAAAGCGACGACGGTCTTTTCAGCGTTCTCGATCACATTGACGAGCGGCGTACGCCGGACCGAATCCTTGGGGAGTTGAGCTTGGCTATCGTTCGATAAGGCGACAACGATGAGCCAAACCAATAATTGCAGTGAAGCTAGGAATGGGATTGGGGTGCGTTCAAACCAGTATCGCCGACGATTATTCACTGCGAGCTCCTCATCAGTTCGTAAGAAATATCTTTCGATTTTCGAACTGATTTTACAACGGGATCGGTCACACGTGTGTTACGGATCGAGTCGAATGTTCAAACGATTTTAGCGAAATCGTACTGACAAGCCCGTTCCAACAAAATAGTCGTCGGCGGCATCGTTCAAACCAACGCCACTCCGAAAGTCCCACTGAACGTCCTGAGTAAAACGATAGAAAATTCCCCCGTCGAAGTAATACTGTGGTTTCTCGGTGTCGGCAGAGGTTGGAAATAAAGCAAACCACTCGGTAAAGCCACCAAACTTCTCCGTCAACGAATAGTTGATGGTGGCCGATTGAGCCCACTCGGAGTAAATGTCGCTCGTCCCACTATCTACGCTTTCGTTGTACTGAGTACTAGCGTACAGCGAAAGCAATTCGGAGATCTCCCAACCGTAAAGCCAATTCAAACCTGGAAGGACTCGCTTCGCCGATACGACGTCGGACCCTGTCGGAATATTCATTTGTGGGACCAATGCCATTTCAGGAAGGATCCCTTCCTGAGGCGTCAGACCGATTTTGAATCCGAGGTAAAGATCATCGTATGCAGTTCCCGAAAACAGAGGGTTCGATAAGTTTAGAACGTTGGACGCCACCCGTAACTCTAACCAATCAGTGAGTATCCCATATCGAAAGAGGGCTTCGGGATAATTGTGTGTGATGGACTGTCCGGCGCCGTCATTGTTGAATACGTACGTATAACCCGATTCAATTTGAAGGACTCTTCGCCCGACGGTAGAACTGGCTTCGGTGAAATCCGGTCGATCCGTTGCAAGGTCTTCATGGATGGGGGGGCCACCCGAAAAACTATTTCCATTGCTCCATTGAAATAGTGTCGGGCGGTTGTTGGTTCTGAGAGTTCCCAGCCTCACATCCGATTGAGCGTATGCGAAATTAGCTAGCATGACGACTGATGCAAACCAGCCGCCGATTAAAACGAGAGATTGTTTGAGCGTCGAGTACACCATACAGGGTAACTCGACTAACTTTTATAAGCGCATCGAGTCAAAGTAACGCGCTAGGGACAACAAATGACTGCCTCACCAAGAAGAATCGATAATATCGGTAGTCTTCATCGGTAGTCTTCGTTCGACAGTTGCCGCTCGTTCCTTCGAACGGCGACCTACGTGAGCGCGCGTCGAATTGCTAGCGATAAACGGATTCAAAGAAAAGTTTTGCAACCAATCCAAGGAGCCCTGGAAAAAGAATACTGCATGTCGCCATGTATCGTCCACTGGCTGGTTCGACGAGGATCACTAACAACGATCCCAACAGGGTAAAAAAGAAGACAATCCAAAAGAAGACATGCAGTTCGTGAAACAAGGCAGGCGAAGGAAGCAGCGGACTCGTCGCATTCAGGGGATTCCGATCTTTATCGAAGGAACGAGGCTGTTCGTTGCCGATCGATTTGGTGGTGCGATACCGATTTAAGCTGAGCACTAAGCCGATCAACCCAGCCAGCACAACGCCAAAAGTGCCCGCATCTTCGAGATTGACCATCGCATGTTGCTCGCAAGAATGCAGAATATTTCCCTTGATCCATCGCACGTATACCGGCGGTCGGTTCCACAGGATATGCCGAGACAAGTCAACCAAAGCTCTATTCGTGGCGAGGACATCGTGATCGTAACGCGAAAGAGCAACCGGGTTGGAAACGCTCCAGCTCATGATCATGAGAACCGCCAAGCAAGATACAACGGTAGACACCGCTTGTATCTGCAGGCCGCCTGAGAAGAATGGGGTTTATCGCGTCAGTGTTCAGTCGCTATTAAGGCTAGCAAACTGGGCGCAG
>JANOAI010000176.1:0-5442 GCA_031411055.1 Pirellulaceae bacterium | reverse complement strand
TGATAATCGATCGCAACCCTGTTGGAGTACAGCCTTTAGGCGCCGAGCACCTTGGATGCGCGAAAAGCGGCTAAAGCCTGGACTCCAGCACAACCTGGCGCTGTCCAGCTAGGTACGGACTATAAAGTCAGATTCATCTTGCTCGGGAGTTCTATGACGAATTACTCTAGACCATTTTCCGAAATGACGTAGGCTCGGGAAAACGGGTTCGGGTACCAAGTAACCGGAACGGCCCGAATGGTACTTCGCACAATTGGTACGTCCCCCCGTTTCCCGACGATCGCATCCCCAAGTTGCCTCGCGTTTGTTTTTCCATGTTGGCGTCACGCATAGTGCTCGTTTTTTCATCTTGTTCTTATGTCGCATATTTCAATCGATCGTGCTCAAATAGAGTCCAAAGACATCTTTCCACTGCCGTTGGTCGCAATGGAACATTTTTGGCTTTGGGATGATGTTCCATTGCACCGGAAGCGATTTCGCGTCGTCATTGAATTGTCGGGAACCGTCGATGTCTCGCGTCTTCAGAAGTCCATAGCAATCGCGGCTACTCGGCATCCACTGTTAGTTAGCGTTGTTGAATCACGGGACAATCAGAAGCAATGGAGTATTCCTAGCGAACCGCGGTTGGGCTGGAAATGGGATGGTGGTCCTTGGCAAACGTCCCCGTTTCCCGATGAATGGGATCTCACGACGGAATGCGGATTGCGCATTTGGGGAAGCCAAAATCAACAAGCGGCCGAGATCAGCTTCGAAACACACCATGCTGCCAGCGATGCGCTAGGCCTTCGCCAATTCCTTCGAGATCTTTTCGTAGCCTATGATCAGCTTACAAAAGAGCCGAATTGCATCCCAAAATTGCCTACGACCTCGTACGAGCGAATCAAAGAACGTGGTCTTTTTTCAAGGCCAACTCCGACCGCTGGTGCGCGATCCACAACTACCTGGGAAAAGATTCTTGGTGCCTACCACTTTCACTTTCGCGGCCCAGTTCCGATTGCCGCTCCCAATGGTTCGAGGAACAATCATCGAGTTCATGGGCGGCACCATTACTTTAGACATACATTTGATCGACCTGAAACAGAACGTATCGAACAAGCGTATGCTGGACAGGCATTGAAAGTCTTAGGAGAAAATCAGTCGTTCGACGATTCGTCGAACGAAGAAAAATCGGTTGCGAATAGTTTTAGCACGTTTAATGACGCTGCGATTGCGCGCATGCTACAAATGCTTTCCAATTGGAACTGCGAGCATGGATCGGCATCGTCCAAGCAACGCTTTCGAATCATGGTGCCAACGGAGCTTCGAACGCTTCGCGATCGCCGGTCGCCAGCAATGAATCGACTTGGATTTGGTTTTGTGGTTGCAACGAAGAAGGACTGCGAAAACTTCCATGATCTGCTTAGAAGCGTCCAATCGCAGACCTTGTCGATCCGAAAGTACCGACTGGGTCTTGATTTCGTCGAAATCTTTGGAATGCTCGCCAAGTATCCCAAAATTGCGGAATGGCTGATTCGAAGAAAGCGTTGTTTGGCGACTGGGATCTTGACGAACATGGGCGACGCATTCGGACGTTTTCGAAAGCACTTTGAAGCTGTCGATGGTCGATTCAAAGTGGGCGACATTTTCGTCGAGAGCTTTGCGGGCTATCCTCCATTGCGTCCTAAGACTCACCTTGGGATCGGAATGTCGCGTTGCGCCGGTCGATTGACGATGGGGATGATCATCGACGGTGAAGTGTTTAGCGAAGAGCAGGCGGCACAACTGAGCCAGCGATGGGTTCAAGCTTGGTTGGATTCGTTGCCGAGCGGTTCGTGATCGGAGTCACTGTTCGCGACTCCGATCTGAATATCACGGCCGGTTTGCGTTCGCTGCTACGAACTATTTTCCTCGGTTCCTGGTTCGACTACGGGAATGAGTTCGGGTTCGACTTGGACTTTCGCCCTTGCCAATCGCCATTCTTCGATGAAGGGCAATCGATAGCCACCTTTGATTGCGCTCACCAAAGCTCCCACGACAAAGCAAAGAGCACCCAACAGCATGGCAGCCATGGCTTCGATCGAAATGCGAAGTTCGACCCATTTGAATAGTTGAACACTCGATGAACAACCAAGAATTCCTGCACACGTAGCGCAGGCGACCGTCCAAGCTCGATCACGTTGAAAAAACCAAACCACGAACGCAATGAATGTCCAGGCAATTGCGTAGTAGTAGATGTTCCAAACGGGAATTGCGCAGCCTGGCGAATGGCCGTTAAGGCAAGCGACGAGGACAATGCCAACGACAGCCAATGGGGACCAAATTCGTACGAATTTTGCAAACGCGTCGTCGAGGAAGACTCCACAAAGGCCGACTGAAGCAACCACCATATGAATGGGCATCAAGAGTTCCATCGATTTCGTTGAGTGCGAGCCTTGGAGACTCATTGCGATCGATGCAACACAACAACCCGTCAATAAAAGCCTCACAGAACGACGGTCTCGCACTAAGGTAATGAGCTGGACTAAGGCAATTGCGTACAACCACCCAATGGATTGTATTCGGGTATTGGTTAGCGTCGTCGTGTCGACGGAGATCGTGGAACCAATGGCGAGTAGCGCCATCATTGGCCATTCTGATCGTCGCTCGCCGCGAATCCATTGATAGCAGTAGAAGAAGATGAGGCTACAAAGAGTCAGCCACAGCGGCGATCCATACTTGTAAGTGAACTCGTCGAAGATGGATTTGTAGCTTGCATTTGCGTTCAAACGCACGGCGGCGACAAGCAGCAATGCCGGAGCGGCGATCACGAATTTGCGCAGCCGAGGCATGGGATGACTAAAGCTCATCTCGGCCAAGACAATGAGAACGGCCAACGCAAATGGGATCAGATAGTGTGGTCCAAAGGTTGTCGTCCAACCGACATCGCTTTGAAACGAGATCGTCAGAATGTAACTTCGTATGCAGACTCCGATCGCGAGAAAGAGAAAGATCGACCACGGGTACCAGGGCCAAGGCCAAGGCGAACCGTTTGAGGCAAGCAAACGAGGTCCACGAGAAGCAGCTCCAATCAGAAAGAGCGTGATCACGGCGGCAACGATAGGAAACAAACCCACCCTGGCTTCGATGGGCCAACCTGATTGCACAGCCCAATCGGACATCATCAGCGCCGGGAACGCGAAAAAGAGTGCTAGACCAGCAAAGTAGGGGAGTCGAAATTGCCAAGGCAATTTGACTGGCAGCGCGCGAAGCAAACTTTCGGAAGTAATCGTCGCTAAAATCCAACCGACCGTCATCACTAAAAAGCCAGTCTTCGGTCGTTGAAAACAGACTTCATCAAAGCTTGAAGAAATTGCGACAAACATCAGTACAACAAGAAGTGCTAATGTTCGAGCGTCGTCCCAGACTTTACCGAAGCGTACTACTGCCCATGCAGTCAGGGCGAGCAGAACGGTATAGGCACTGAGAGAAGCCATCAGATAGTAGGCATGAAAGCCCGATGCATCCCTTGATTCAAAAGTAAGATGCAATCCATAAAGGACTAACCCCGCACTCACAAGATAGAACGGATTGTGGGTGTAGAGGAACTTTGCCATGTTATGCATGGTGTCACCTCGGTTTAGAGTAGAGAGAAGATTAGACATGCTCGCCGTCGAACGATTGCAATTCGCAGACGACTCTCCAACACCCAGGGCATGAATCTGATACGACTAAGCCCTACCGTAAGTTCAACAACTCCGAGAATTCTAAAAGGATTTTTGGATACTTTTGCGCGAGATTGGTGTTGCTAAGCCCATTTTCTTTCGCATTTGCTTTGATTAGAATCGGGAGACACTTCTTTTATCGATTGGCTTAACCGCGTTCGCCGCTCTCAAATAGACTGCAACTTCCCAAGGTCTAGTTGATTGACCGGCCTCGTTTACACTTGATTTGCGTTAACTGGAACTGAATTGATGACAAGTTTGCTTCGAACGTTCTTTGGAATGGTTCTTGGTTTTGGTTGCTTCTCGCTAGCGATTGCTGCGAAAGCCGACTCGGTAGATCTATTGGTTGAGGCCGAAGGCTTTCGCAATCACGGCGGCTGGTCTTTGGATACCCAGTTTATTCGAAACATGGGTTCCCCATACTTGTTAGCGCATGGTTTGGGAAAGCCGGTTGTAGATGCGACCACTTTGATCAAGGTCCCCAAGGCCGGCAAGTACAAAGTGTTTGCTCGAACGAAAGACTGGGTCGCTCGTTGGAAAGCATCGGGCGAGCCAGGTCGCTTCCAGATTTTGATTGGAGGGAAGGCTTTGCCGAACGATCTCGGTACGGTTGGAGCCGATTGGCATTGGCAAGAAGCGGGAACCATCGAGCTTGAGGAAGGTGAGTTAGAACTTCGTCTCAAGGATTTGAAGGGCTTTGATGGTCGATGCGATGCGATCTACTTAACGCAGGGCGATACGGCACCCTCCAATAGTAGTGACATCCTTCCTACCTGGCGTCGCGAAAAGTTAGGTTTGCCAGCAACTCCAGAAGTTAAGAGTGGTTACGACTTAGTTGTCATCGGTGGCGGCTATTCGGGGATGGGAGCAGCCTTGTCTGCCGCACGCATGGGTTGCAAAGTGGCGCTTATTCAAGATCGTCCTGTTCTTGGTGGAAATGGTTCGAGCGAAGTTCGTGTTTGGGCGATGGGGTTGATTCGGCGTGGCAAGTACCCGCGCGTCGGTGAAATCGTGGAAGAGTTCTCGGACAAGGCAAAGAAATCGCCGGGCACGTTCGAAGAATTTGGGGATGCACAGAAAGAAGCTTTAGTACGCGCCGAAGCCAACATCGATTTGTTTCTCGAGCATCATGCCTTTAACCTTCACATGAATAACAAGCAAATCCGATCCGTTTCGGCGTTTGAAGCTCGAACTGGCAAAGAAGTTCAGCTCGAGGGAAAACTCTATTGCGATGCAACAGGCCACGGAACTCTTGGCGCGCTAGCAGAAGCCGACTGGGTGATGACCGAGAAAGGTCGAATGGGAATGAGCAATATGTGGGCGTGGGATGAAGGAAAGTCGCCTGTGGCTTTTCCTGAGACGCCATGGGCCTTACCACTCGAAATGAAAGATTTTCCTTATCCCATTGATCATCATGGTCAGTGGTTTTGGGAAAGTGGTTTCGACAAAGATCCGCTTGGCGATGCAGAAGGCATTCGCGACTGGAATCTACGAGCCGTTTTCGGTGCTTTCAATGCGATGAAGAACGGTGACGGAGCAGCCGAGCACAAGACCGCGTTTTTGACCTGGCTAGCCTTCGTGGGTGGTCCACGCGAATCTCGGCAGTTGTTCGGCGAGGTTGTTTTGACCCAGGACGATATCGTCAACAAGCGTGATTTTCCTGACGGATGCGTTCCAAGTACGTGGAGTATCGATCTTCACTACCCCAAGAAACAGTTCGCCGAAAAATTTCCGGACAATCCTTTTATTTCAATTGCAGAAC
>JANOAI010000175.1:0-17925 GCA_031411055.1 Pirellulaceae bacterium | reverse complement strand
CACTATATTTTCACCCACCTCTTACTTGATATTTTTATTTTTTAATATCCCCATTCGCAAACGGGGGTATGTAACAAAACTTCAAACCCCCCCGAGGGGCCTTCCCGTATTTGGGTACCTGACCCCGTTTTCCAAGCCTACGTCGTTCATGAAAATGCTCTAGCCATGAAGGTCGAGGCGATTCCCGAACGGGCGATAAAAGATAATGAACACTCGCTTCGCGTCGCACCTATTTTTTTGGCATGCGTCCAACACTGCTTTGAAAGTAGCGTTGGCGACGAGGCGAAGATTGGTCCGTAGCCTGTGTTTGACTCAGTTTTAAATCTTCTAGATTCGACAGACAGTAGGCACATTGGGTGATCGAAAGATGCAACTCGATGAATTGCGACTCTTCCGGAGATAGGACATTGAAAAGATAACTTCCGAGTGTCTCGCGGGTCGGACACGAGAGCCGAAAGCGTTTCCATATCGCGCCTATTCCATCAGCCCCAGAATCTTGTTGAGCGACCAAGACCTCTAGGCGTTCTTGCAATCCGATATCCCCTCGAATCGCCTGCTCTATTTCAATCATCCGAGGTTCGGGGAGCGTTTCTCGCAGAAAGTCGATCAGTTCTACATCAGTGATAGGATGATTCATTGGCGTTCTTTCGCAAAGGAACTTCCTCAAGCTACGATCTCTTTTGAGCCTGAGGCGCTAGCCGATCTTGTCATGGAATTGGCTAGCGCCTCAGGCTCAAAAGACAGAAAGCTCAACTACTGGTTAAAAGCTCCGAGAGCGAGCGTCACATTTTGGCCACCAAACCCAAAGCTATTGTTGAGGGCCGCTTTGATCTTGGATGGACGAGCATAATTGGGGATGTAATCGAGATCGCAATCGGGATCCGGATTTTCCAAATTAATCGTGGGAGGAAGAATTCCGTCCCGCATTGCAAGCAAACAAACGATCATCTCGGTCACGCCCGCGGCGGCAATCAAATGCCCCATCATACTCTTCGTGCTCGAAACAGGAACTTTCGGAGCCAGATCACCAAAGACCGATTTGCAGGCTTGCGTTTCCGTTTTGTCGTTGACCGTTGTGCTTGTGCCGTGCGCATTGACATATCCGATATCGCTCAAATTCAGCTTTGCATCGGCGATAGCTAGCCGCATACATCCGATAGCGCCGCGACCTTCGGGGTGAATGTCGGTGATGCGATAGGCGTCGGCCGTGCTTCCATACCCAAGAATTTCACCAAAGATTTTCGCTCCACGTTTTTTCGCCGCTTCGAGCTCTTCTAAGATAACGACCGCCGCTCCTTCCCCCATAACGAAACCATCCCGTTTAAGATCAAATGGACGCGAAGCTTTCGAGGGAGCATCGTTACGAGTCGAAAGGGTGGTTAACAAACTAAACCCGGTTAAGCCAAACGGATGGATCATGCTATGCGCGCCGCCAGCGATCATCACGTCCGCTTCGCCGGCTCGAATGAGTTCGGTCGCTTCGCCGACTGCTTGGCTGCTAGCAGCACAGGCAGTCAAACAGTTGGCGTTCGGCCCTTGGGCGTCAAACATCGCAGCCAGATGCGCCGAGGGCATGTTCGGTTCTTGTTCCAGCTCTGCTTCGGCGTCGAGAATTTCCATCCCCTTCGCAAGAAATCCAGACAGATTGAACGGACCATCCTTCAAGCCAGCCGCCATCATGCTAGTGAAGTTAAAAAAGTCCTGATTTCCTTCGCCCGCACCCATGTAGACACCAATTCGAGTGGGATCGCGATGGGCATCGAGAAACCCCGAAGCAGCCACCGCCTGTTTGGCAGCTCCAATCGCGAAACGAGTGTGGCGCCCGCGACGTTTCCAAAGTTCGATGCTTTCCCCGACTTTGCTTACGTCCCAATTCTTGACTTCGGCTGCAATGGTCGTGGGAAAACCAGTCGGATCAAAGATGGTGATCCGCTCAACGCCGCTTTTACTCTCCTTCAAAGCAGACCAGACTGTTTCATGATCGTGCCCAAGCGGGTTAATCAGGCCAACACCGGTAACCACTACGCGACGACGCATTCGATACTCTTCTCTTCGTTATGAGTCATGTTGCCTGCTGTTCAGCCAAGACAAATCGCTCAGGAGGAAAGAGCTTATTTCCATCCTGATCCACAGCCACATCATAGAGTCTAAGCACACGAAGCACACGAAGGAACTCGGCTGGCGGGAAAAGCGAACCACTTCCATACCGTTCGTCCAAGAAAGCGAACCACAATTCAAGGTCAGCCAACGGCTTGCCATCCACGGTCACGGTACCGGCAACGATCGCACCTGACTCCTGAATGTCTTGGACTTCCGCGGTGAGCCGAAGCTGATCACCCGGACGAGCCAGACCGTGGAAGACGGCCTGGCCAACCTTGGCAAGAACAACCCGGTTTTGAAATTGACCGGGCTCGGCAATAAGGAGACCGCCGGTTTGAGCCATCCCTTCGATGATGAGGGAAGCAGGATAGTGGGGATGCCCCGGCATGTAGTCGTCGAGTGGTTCTTCGCCAAACGTGACGTTTTTGAGCGTCACGGCTCGCTTACCACGCACGAATTCCTCAAACCGATCGATCCAAAACCAACGCATGTAAAGTTACTTGCCGAGCTTGGACTGAACGTATCGGCAGAGATCGCCAACCGTGAGCACATCGCCAAAGTCTTGCACGCGAGGATTGGCTTCGAATTTACCGAGGTTCGCCCAAGGCATCCGAGCCTTTAGTTCGGCCAGTCCGGTTTCAGTAACTTTACCGTCCTTTACGTGCGCCGCATTGGTCAGAATGTCTTCTGGAAACAGTTCTTCCCGCGGAACCTTAATGCTAAACGCTTTTTCAAGCTTGAAAACGATGTCCAAAAAGTCGATCGACTCGGCTCCTAGATCGCCTACCATCGTGGCTTCTGGAGTCACTTCATCATCGTCCACTCCTAGAGCGTCTACTAACGCAATTTGAACCTTGGAGAAAACGTCTTCGTCAATCGATGCCATTTCGCAATTCCCTTAATGCTTTCGCGGCCTTCTTTTAGTCCACAAGGAAGGTAGCTATCTAACCGTTTTTTTCGATCGTGGATAGACCTGATCCGTTTTTCAACAGCAACACGGGCGATTTGCCGCGTCGATCGAACCCGCGTTACCGATGGAAATCGACGTTCTGGAGGCCGCGGCGCTAGTCGATTTTCCAATCTTTTTCGAATGAAATTAGCTGGCTTTCCCAATTTAGAGCCGTTCCGGGAAGAAAACGGGATTGGTGACTCAGAATAAAACGCCGAACGGGTTCTGCTGACCGTTGGCTGCCGCCCCATTTCGATGCAAACTCCGAAATTCGAACCGGAATGCGAGCAAACACCTCCCGTTTGGGTGGCTTTCCAGAATTCCTAGATACGGATAATCCGTGCCGGAAGTACTTTCCTAGCTTCTAGTTCGGTCAAAAATGGACATGTCGTCGGCGGACGTCCGCACGATTTGCCACTTGAAGTTTCACTCGTCGCCCAGTTATCGTATTCAGTATGCGAACTTCCTAGTTCGATTTAAAAACCTGGCTCTTTACATCAATGTCTATCCCTCCGGCAGCCTCTCCTGGTTCTGAACTTTCAGAACTTCTATCGCAACTTCGGCAGGCTCGTCCTGTAATTTTGCCTTCGATGCTGCTATGCGATTTCGGCAACCTTCAGCGAGAGATTGAGCGGCTGGAAGAGGCCGGTTGTGAAGCACTGCACATGGATGTCATGGACGGGGTTTTCGTCCCGAACATGACATACGGGATGCCGATTATCGAAGCGGTTCGTCGACTGACGACCATGCCGATTGATGTCCATTTAATGATTCAAAATCCGCAGCAGTACGCTCAGGCCTTTATCGATGCGGGCTCGGATTTGATTACCTTTCACATCGAAGCTGAACCGGAACCCGTTTCCCTGCTCGAACAGATTCGGTCGCAGGGAGTTGCGGCGGGATTGGCTATCAACCCTTCTACTTCGATGGAAACGCTTTTGCCTTTTGTGCCGAACTGCAACCTCGTTTTGATCATGAGCGTCGAAGCTGGCTTTGGGGGGCAAGAATTTAATCCGGTCGCTTTGGACCGGCTCAGGCAACTTCGCCAACAGTACGGCGAGAAATTGCTTCTTGAAGTCGACGGCGGCGTCAATCAGACGACCGCGAGTTTAGTAAAGCAGGCTGGCGCCGACCTGCTGGTAGTGGGATCTGCGATTTTTCGCAAAAACGACTATTGCCAGGCGATGACACAGCTGCATCAGACGATGCAGTAAGGCCCTTGGATTCAATTTGTATGGTTCACGTTGCGCTGATTCGACCTGGTTGTACGAAATTTGACGAAGAAGGTCGGATTAAGGGAAGTCTGGATATTCCTCTCAGTCCGCACGGTGAAGTGCAATCGAAGCAGCTCGCGCTGGATCTGCACCAAGTCTTCCAAAATCAATCGAAGCCGTTTCCATCTCTCGCAATGGTCTATTCCGGGCCGTGCCAATCTGCGCAAGCTACGGCGGCCACAATTGCTCTACAGTGCGATTCGAAATCGAAAGTTCTGGCCTGCATGACCAATGTGGACCACGGTCTTTGGCAAGGCAAACTCATTGAAGAAGTGAAACGTTTGCAGCCAAAAGTTTACCGGCAGATTCAGGAATCGGCTGATTGTTTTGCTCCGCCGGGAGGCGAGACGCTCGATGCAGCACTCGAACGTGTTCGCAGTTCTGTCGCGAAACTGGTCAAAAAGCACCGCAATGAACTCATTGCGATCGTCGTTCCTGATCCCCTTGCCAGCTTGGTCCGAAGCATTCTCAGCGGCAAGGAAATCGAAGATCTTTGGAAGGTCGAGCAAGATGGAGCGGCTTGGGAAATGCTCCATGTTGAGTCCCTTCCCATGAGTCTGGTATAACAGCTTCATTATGAGCTCTTCAGAAACGGCCGTCGAAATAGCAGCAAAACCAAAAAAGCGGAATATCCCGGACGGGCTTTGGCTTAAATGTCCCGGCTGTTCCGCCACGATTTATCGCAAATCGGCAGAGGCGAACCTCAATGTTTGCCCCCAGTGTCGGTACCACCTTTATGTTTCTGCCCGCGATCGTTTAATACAAGTACTCGACGAAGGAACATTCGAAGCCTGGGATGAGGATGTGATCCCAACCGACCCGCTCACCTTTGCCGATAAGAGGGCCTACGCCGAACGTTTGGTAGGCGAGCAAAAGCGGACAGGCCTTTCGGACGCGGCGATCACCGGAACCGGAATGATCCGAGCTCGGCGGGTTGCCATCGGGGTAACCGACTCGGCTTTTATCATGGGTAGTATGGGGTCGGTAGTCGGTGAACGATTAACACGACTGGTCGAAAAGGCGACAATCCAGAACTTGCCCCTAATTATCATCAGTGCCAGCGGTGGCGGGGCGAGAATGCATGAGGGGATTCTATCGCTCATGCAGATGGCCAAAGTTTCTGCGGCGCTGGCTCGCTATCATCAGCGACGCGGACTTTACATTAGCGTTCTCACAAATCCGACCATGGGCGGTGTCGCCGCAAGCTTCGCTTCTTTGGGTGATCTCGTCTTCGCGGAGCCTAAGGCGCTGATCGGTTTCGCGGGCCCGCGAACCATCAAAGCAACCATGAAAATCGAGCTGCCGCCAGGCTTTCAAACGAGCGAATTTCTGCTTGCGCATGGCTATATCGACCGGATAGTTGAACGAAGTCGGCTTAAGAACGAAATCGCTCAAGCGATCGACTATTGCGGGAAATATTGAACTTCGAACTTTCTTTAGCGGTCGTTCCCCCCTATATCTTCGTCGCTTCAACTCGACGCGGACGCCCTCACTCCACGTCACATCATCCCCGACACTTTTTAAGTTCTCGCTCGGATCCGTCGATTTTTAAATTAACCTCTCGCCGATTTGCCATCGCCGCATCAAAATGGGAGGGTCAGGTAAGGAAAGCGGATTTCCTTGCGCTCATCGTAAAAAAAAGTGGACTTTGTACCTCATTCTGGCGTAGGATGAGCGTGCATGAGCAAAGGTGCCAAGATGTTGGACTTGTTGTCTCGTTCGTATGTACAGGCTGGTCTGAGCGTTCTGGGTTTGGCGGTCGTATCCGTCATTGCCTATTACGTACTGTCAAGGTTGCGCGATTTATCCAACCACGACCAGAGCTGCCCCGCGGATCTCCTAAAGAATTTCGAAGAAATGCGTCAGGAGGGTGACATCAACGAGTCCGAATTCCGAAACATACAATCGTTGCTGGAGAGTGATTCGAAACATGCTTCGTAGGTTCAACGCCGAAACGGGTGTTGAAGTCGCGAAGCGTGCGCCTCGGGTCGGCTGGATTGAAGGACGGTCTTTCGATTCGGTTGGGTTCAGCGACAAGTAAGGTTGTATTGGTCCGGAAGACTATGAGATAGGCAGCCTATGCTTTGTTGTGATATCGGCTCGAAACCGCGGACACGGAAGCCCCGGTTCATACGTACCTACTACCCAGTTTTCCTGGGTGGAAAATACGAATGAACGATCGAGTTTTTGTTTAGCGTGTCCTCGTAATGTGCTAGAGTTTCTGCCAAAGCGGTTTGGTCCGCAGGGGGCGAGGCTCTGTCACGGTGAGTAGTTTAGGAGTCGTTATGCCGCAGGGTAAGGATGTTGTGCCAGGTCGTCGAGGTAATACCGGAACGACCAAGAAAAATGCCTTTTGCTCTTTCTGTAGGAAGAGCTATCGCGATGTCGGTCCCCTCGTCGAGGGGCCTGGCGACGTCTACATTTGTGGTGAATGCATCGAGCTTTGCCAATCTATTCTCGATCAGGAAACCAAGCGTCGAGGGCCGTCTAAGAAACTCTTCAACGAGATTCCAACGCCTCGCGACATTGTCAATCATCTCGATCAGTACGTGATCGGTCAAACTTCCACCAAGCGAACGCTCGCTGTGGCCGTCCACAACCACTACAAGCGACTAACATCTGACTGGCAAGGTTCGGAAGTTGAAATCGAGAAATCGAACATTCTTCTGTGTGGGCCTACCGGTAGTGGTAAGACGCTTTTAGCCCGTACCTTGGCCAAGATGCTGAACGTCCCTTTTGCAATCGGCGACGCGACAACGCTCACGGAAGCAGGATACGTCGGCGAAGACGTTGAAAACCTGCTCTTGAAGTTGTTGCACGCTGCCGATTTCGATTTGGAGTCTGCCCAACGCGGCATTCTCTACATCGACGAAATCGACAAGATCGGCAAGACAAGCCAAAACGTTTCGATTACTCGCGATGTGTCGGGTGAAGGAGTTCAACAAGCACTCCTGAAAATGCTCGAAGGAACGGTTGCCAACGTACCGCCGCAAGGCGGACGCAAACACCCAGAGCAGCAGTTTATCCAGATGGATACAACCAATATTCTCTTCATCTGCGGAGGGACGTTTGTTGGGATCGAAGACATCATTCGAAAGAGACTTGGACGGAAGACGCTTGGCTTCAACCAACTTAGCAGCACCACGGTCGATGCGGACACGGCAAAGCTTCTAGGTCAGGTTCGCTCCGACGATATTCTCGAATTCGGGATGATTCCCGAGTTGATCGGACGGTTGCCTGTGGTCACTTCCTTGGCTCCACTTGACGAATCCGGTTTAATTCAGGTTCTCCGTGAACCTAAGAATGCCCTTCTCAAGCAATATCAAGCCCTCTTCGGAATGGAAAACTGTGAGCTCCACTTTACCGATGCCTCACTCAAAGCCATTGCACAAAAATCAATGGCCAAGAGCGTGGGTGCTCGAGGTCTACGAGGTATCGTAGAGGAAGCGATGCTCGATATCATGTTCGAACTTCCCGATCAAGAAGAAGGCACGTCATACACGATTGATGCCGATGATGCCGGCGAACTCATCCATCGCAAAGCGGTCCAAAAGCGTAAAGAAAGTGCTTAGTAACTTTCGCTGACCAGGTTGATTGTGAACAACAAAAAGGCCCGATAGTCATCAACGACGATCGGGCTTTTTTTCATGAAATGCCGGCGCCTGCTAGTTCGAAGCCTATGGAAAAACATACCGCAAGAAGTTGCGGAATGGTTGGCCAACAACGTATGCCACCGGTTGACCGATCAATCCGCGGCCCAATTGCACGTTGTAGTTGTCCTGTCCGAATCCAAGCAAAGGTCGGAAGCCCGAGTTATTTCCCGAGTACAGTCCGCTAGGAACCTGATTGGGCATCATGGTTGGGGGAATGATGGTGCCCGGAATGCCCGTGTAGGGCGGCCCCGAGTTGGGTACGCCGGTATAGGGGTACGTCGGTTGCGTCCTGGAAACGGCGTCCCCACAAGACGAGCCAGTCGAAGCCATGTAACAAGTTGGCTCAACCATATAGCTTGCATCAAACTGACACGGCGCTCCCGTGACGAATGGCTCGCCACCCGTAATGCTTGATCGCGGTTGAGGAGCGTAATTCGGAGGTGCACCATTCGAATACGGTGTCATGGTTCCAGGAACGGAATTGCTACCTAGGCTTGGATTGATAGGGCCCATTGCAGGGTTGTTTGGAAGAATGCTCTGATTGGAGGGGCTCGGACTGATTCCCTGAGGAATAAAGCCTTGAGGTGCAATCATCGCAGGAGGGGCACCCATGTTAGGAGGCGTTCCGATGCCTCCTGGTGCCTGTTGAAACGCAGCTTGGGTCACTGCCGAATCGCCGACACGCACCGATCCTTGCAAACTCGGTACGATCGTTGATTCGGTATCGGTTACCCCAACCTGAGCGCTTACTGGTCGCCAGCGTTGCGTAATCGAAGGGGGGAACGTTGCACCCGGAACACCATTGAATTGAGAACTGTCGATTTGAGTCACTCTTGGCGGCGGCAGAATTCTCAGAGGGTCTTGGGCATTGGATGGATTGGAAGCCGTCGATGGGACACTCGGGGTCACGGTAACGCGTGAAGGAATCGGAGCTGGCATTACGGTAACTCGAGCACTACTTGGTGTAAGGCTGGGGCGACGCTGAGCGTCTACGTCTTGGCCGACCACTTCATGGTGCGATCCGATAACAACCGAGTCACAGGAACCGATCACAACAGGGCTCGCTGGTTTGACTTGGTACACGGGTCCGCTTGAAGTAGACGAAGCTGGAGCAACGTCAAAGTTCGCTTGTCGATTTAAGGCTGCGGATCCCGTTGCTAGTTCGCTCAATCCGATCGGCGGTTTTGACTCTAGATAGCGTTTTTGTAGTTCCAGGACGGCTTGTATATCCGACTGTACGTTGGGGTCGGTTCGTTGACGAATCTCGATCCGACTCTCCTCTGCCATTCCGATCGAATGCGTACCGATCACGCTTCCCAGGGACATGAGTAAAACATCTCGCAACAAGGTCCTGTTTTCAGAACGAAGCACTTTTCGGTTCATCATGGAAATTTCTCGGAACGCCGTTTTGGATTTCACGATTGAGCTAAAATAAGTCGGACAAGTTGGAACGTGAGATCCTCCCATTCTACATCCGCAAGCTCTCTGTACGAAGCAAGTCCTGCTTGAGACGAACGAATTTGCGGAGAAATTGTAGGCACCGCCGATGGAGTAACACCCGGTTTAGATTGCATTCGATTGCAAAAAAGGAGCAAGTGTTCAAAGCTGTTACGGCTTTAGCCGCATGATCTTCCAATGAAGCGAAAGCTTCGTCACCGCTCATTTTTAAGCTACGGCAGACTTCCAGTCGGTCGACAAAGGTTGCACCGAAGGACTGGAAGTCCGTCGTTCAAGTTCAGCTCAACCCACATCTTAAGAGGTCGTGCAGCTTAGCACCCATGAATTGACTTGAAATTTGTAACCTCTCCCGCTTGCGGGAGAGGTCGGACTCGGTAGCGGCCGGGAGAGCTGATTGATTTTCATCGCGTCATTATTTTGTGCTCGAATGGAACTTCATGAATTCTAAAATTGCGGTTCGGGCTGGATCGTCTTTGTTCACGATTTTACTGGCGACGCTGCCGTGGGTTCGGTCTTCGATCATGATGCCTGTAGCTCTCTCGTTCCCTACCCCTCGCATCGACGCAACAAAGTATGCGTTCTCTTCGGCGCGGGCCGCCATGTCACGATCCGCGTAAAGAACGAGAAATGGAGGGGTGTTTTTACGGATAAAATGGACGGGAGCCGCTTCGTCTGCCGTGATCGTGTTCTTGTCAATTCCGCGTTCTTCGCGCACTGTGTAATGCGTCATGGTTTGTCCGCTGATCGGAATGAAACCCGCGATCTCACTCACTTTCATCCCCGCATCGGTAAGATAGTGTTCGTCCATCCCAAGCATCAGCGTGAGATATCCGCCGGCCGAGTGGCCGCCAATAAAAATTTTTGTTGGATCGCCGTTGTGTTCTGCAATGTGTTCCCGCGTCCACGCGACGGCGGCCGCTGCATCTTGAATGTAGGCAGGGAAAGTTGCCTTGGGACTGAGGCGATAGTTTACCGAAACAACCGCGATGCCGGACGATGCAAGACTTTTCGCGATGGTATACGTCTTTACTGAATCGCTTTCCACTTTTCGACCATCTTTGTCCCCGTTTTTAAGACCTCCACCGTGAAACCAAACGAGCGTGCTGAAGGCGGCCGAATGGGGCGGCAAAAAGATGTCCAGCTTACAGCGATCCTTTTCGTACTCACTGAAGGCTTCGCCCGACTTGTAGGGAATATCGACAAGTATGCGGACGTTATCCAAGTCTGGAGCTTCGGCCCAAGCCATGGATGTCAGCTGAACGACGATCGCAATTGAAAGGAGACGTCGAATCATGTTTTGATCATTTCAAGTGGAGAGTGAGGTAGGGTTGTGTTGAGAGTCGTCTTGCGCTCGGCGAAAGATCGAAAAAGAAAGAACTTTCGTCAAACGAAAGTCGACAATTTGATTGATCGTTTAGAAGCAGAGCTTAGTGTATGACAGCTCGTAAAACACTACGCTGGCACTAGTTCGACTGTCCCAAATCCGTTAACACGAAGCGCCAGCCAGTGGTTTGACTATCGAAACCTCAAGAAAACCACTGGCTGGCGATTCGTGTTATCAATGAGATTATGCCTTCCGTAAGGATTGGGGACAGTCGAACTAGAATAAACCATTTCTCGTGGCCATTCTCCCCCTCCACGATCGTTCTTAAGAAGTGAAGATGATGGAAATGTCGGTCAGAGTAGCAGGTTACCGTGGGTTGAATCTTCATCCGGAGCTTCCCACTGACGACGTACTTCTCGGAGTCCGTAGGCGCACATTTCAAATTGATCGCTAATGCGTTTGAGCAGGGCGCTCGAGGCGAGATTTTCGGCATCGGCTTCAATTTCACTGGCTATTTCATAGGCCAACTTGCCATGATGACAGTAGTTTGAAAATTGGTCACCGGAATCAGCTCGATCGCGAAGCGATTCAGGGTAAAGACCGGTCCAGAACAAAGTGAAGTCGCCAATATGCCGATGGACTTCACGTTTGGCCATTCCAATTCGTTGCTGGGCTTCGGCCAGCATTCCAACGACTTCAATTGCAGACCGACCGTTCAATTGACGGATTCGATGCATCGAGTCGGTTTTCGTGAATCGGATCAGCAGTTCCCCTACGTAGGAAACCAGTTCCGTGTCCGCGACCCCCAGTCGAGAATGGAAAATATACTCCGCAAACCCTCGAAAGAAGCGTTCGAGGGTCTTGGATGCTGGATCTTGTGACGATGTAAGCTCGTATCCCATTGTTTTGGAGCCCTCATGACTGGAAGCCTGAATCTCCACCGATATTTCACATTAATTCGGTAACCAGCCGTAAGTCAAGAGAATGTTTCTGAAGGAAATCCCAAGACTTTCGGGTAGTCAAGACTTTTTCGGGTGCCTATAGTAATTGCCCGATTTCGGGAATCTCCTTGGCGATACGTTACAAAGCAAACCAATGGCTAGTAAAGAGTTCGATGTAGACCAATTGGCAGCCTATCTTCACCTTACACCCGATAAGGTGATGAAGCTCGCCTCGCAGGGAAAGCTTCCCGGTCGGCGTGTGGCAGGTGAGTGGCGATTTTCGGAGTCGGCTGTCCATCATTGGTTCGAGCACAAAATTGGTGCCAGTGACTCTATCGAGCTCGGCAAGGTTGAGGAAATGTTGGAACGCTCATTCCAGTCGGAAGAATTTCAAGGGGCTTTGACCGATTTTATGTCGGCCGAATCGATCGCGGTTCCGTTTGATGCACGAACTCGGGGGAGCGTCATTCGGGAAATGTGCGCGCTGGCTGCAAGGACGGGATTGCTTTGGGACGCCGAAACGATGGCGGAAGCTGTTTCCGCTCGTGAAGAATTGCATCCAACGGCGTTGGAAAACGGGGTGGCCATGCTCCACCCGCGACGACCACAGTCTGCGATTCTGGCTGAGCCATTGATTGCTTTAGGGATTTCGTCGAATCCCATCGCATTTGGTAACACGGCAGGCCATTTGACCGACGTCTTCTTTCTCATTTGTAGCACAGATGATCGTATTCACCTCAAATTGCTGGCTCGATTGTCGCGGCTCGTATTTGACAACGTCTGGTTGACTCAATTAAGATCAGTATCCTCCCCTTCCGAAGCGCTCGATCTTATTCGAACCGGCGAGCTTGAACTGCTCGCTGAAAACAATCCGCGCTAGTCCTTCTCTCACAAGGAAACAGCCCCATGTCGTCGTATTTGTCCCGTCGAACTTTTGGACAAGGCGTCGCGGCAGCGAGCGCGTCCTTCTTGATCACCGGCACCCGAGCCTCAGGAAGCATTAAAGGTGCCAATGATCGATTGCGAATTGCTGTCGCTGGTGTGAACGGGCGTGGTAAATCACACATCTCGGGATGGCTTGGTCAAAAGAACGTTGAGATTGCTTATTTGATCGACCCCGACCAAACGGTTCTCAATCGAACGATGGGTGATTTGGAAAAGAAAACCGAAGGCAAATTCCAATGCCAAGGAATCACCGATGTTCGAAAGGCCCTTGAGGATAAGACCCTCGATGCTATTTCGATTGCCACACCCAATCACTGGCATTCATTGATGACGATTTGGGGCGCGCAAGCTGGCAAGCATGTCTATGTTGAAAAGCCGATGAGCCATGATATTCGAGAAGGGCGGCTTGTCGTCGAGGCGCAAAAGAAATACGGCGTTGTCATTCAGCACGGAACCCAGCGTCGAAGCGACGCCGGAATTGCCGGACTCCATGAAGCGATCCAGAGCGGAAAGTTTGGTCGGCTCAAGATTTCGTATGGATATGCTTGTAAGGCTCGAGCCGCGATTAAGCATGAGGATTATGCGTCACCGCCATCAAATCTCGATTGGAATTTGTGGCGAGGGCCAGCCATGGTCGACTATCATCCGGTCCTTGTTCCCTACGAATGGCATTGGTTCTGGAAGACTGGAAACGGGGAGCTGAATAATCAAGGGACTCATCAGCTAGATGTTGCGCGATGGGCAATTGACAAGGATCAAACGCATCCGATTCGCGCGATGGCCATAGGCGGACGATTCCAGTGGAATGATCAAGGTGAGACGCCAAACACTTTATTTGGAATCGCCGAGTATCCCAACAAGCAATTTGTATTCTTCAATATTCGGAATGTGAAGCATCCAGACTATAAAACGCAGGTCACAAATGAATACTACTTTGAGGATGGGAGCAAAATTACCGGAGAGAGCAAATACACTCACTTTGCAAAGGGTGCAACTGAGGGGGAAAAGCTGGTGCTACCATCAGGCAAGGTAACTCCCGGTGGTAATTGGGGCGCCTTCATCACCGCCATTCGACAGGGAGATCCCATGTTAGCCAATGGCAATGCGACGGAAGCGCATTACGGATGTGTCGTTGGTCATTTAATCAACAACTCTTACCGACTTGGAAAATCGGTTCCGTTCAGTCGTAGCGCAGCCGATTTTGGAGAAAACCGCGACGCCATCGAGCATTTCAACTACCTTCATGAAATCATGAACAAGGATGTTGGAATCAAGGAGGGCGAGGGGAATTATATTGTCGGTCCTTGGTTGTCTTTTGATCCGAAAACAGAACGACATATCGGTGACTATGCCAACGAGGCCAATGCTCTCCTCAAGGATCCAAACAACCCTGGTTTTGAAGTTCCTGAACTCGACAAGATTTGAGTTTGAGGTTCTTTCAAATCGATTTTCAGCAATCCATAGTTGAACCACGAGCACTCAATTGGCGAAGTTTTGTCGATTGTAACGGTCTTCAGGGTTTTGCCGTTCAGTACGATTAGGCGAACCGTCCAGCGTTGGGGATTGCCGAAATCGACGAGAGTTCCGCTTGGGTGCCCCCCCAATGGAAAGAGGCACAAGGTTCCCGCATTTGACATCGATTTGATCGATTCGAATGGCCGATTCTCCTGATACAGCGCGGAGAGTACTAGCTATCTGCGTGCAACCGTCGTATGGATACGACGGGAATGAATCATGGAGGTCGATTTTGACTGTTGGCGGAAGCTACTTCCCGACAAATCAGCGAACACGCTTTCGCTTTGGTTCCCTATTGGGGATCGCGCTAGGGCTATGCTTCCAAGCTCAATACACTTCCGCCGATCCGGTTGTGCAACCTGTGTTGGAACAACCTCTATTTTCTGAGGCTGAGCCGATATCGCAGGAAATCGGAAACGGTCAAGCAAGTGGCCACACTCAACAACCGGCTCCTGTTGGTAGTACAACGCCACCGACACTTCTGCGAGCGGTCGACGTACCAAACGACCCGATTCTTACGTCGAATTCGCAGCCAGAATTCATCGCTCCACCAACGATCCTACCACCTAAGCTTTCAACCGCAGATTCTGTTGACCGTGAGTCGTCGGTGAAGAATCCTGTTTCGACTGTTGAAACCGCTCCCAATTCAAGCTTGGACGCGAAGTTACCGGGCATCCAGTTTCCGCCCGGAACCTCCGAAAGTTCCGTCGCATTGCCGGTCGACTCGAACTTCATTCCGAACGGAATACCCGTTTCCGTCAATCCAAATAATGCTCCCACGAATCCGTCATCTCCAACGGATTTAAGGCCGACGAATGAAGTTGTAGCTCCGAGTAGCCTTCCACAACCGTATTGGCTTAACGATACGAAACTCGCAATGAAGTCAACGATCAACCGGTCTGCAACGATTGATCTGGATTCATTGATATGGGCGGCACTTGCACATTCCCCGTACGTCCAGTCGATTCAAATTCGTCCGCAAATCCTCGAAACCGAAGTCAACCAAGCACGAGGCGAATTCGATCCAACGCGATTCGCCTCGTCGATATGGAACGACCGGTCAGACCCGGTCGGAAACACTCTTACGACGGGCGGGCCTCGAAGACTGAACGAACAACACGTGGATACGAAGGCAGGGGTTCGTAAGAAAAACGAATACGGTGGAAATTGGGAAGCTTCGCAAGAACTGGGTCTTCGAGACAGCAATTCGGTCTTTTTTGTTCCGCGCAAACAAGCCGATTCCAAGATGGTCATGCGCTATACGCAACCTCTTATGAAGGGTGCCGGGAAATCGTACAACCGCGCCAGTATCACCATCGCAGAACTGAATTTCGATGCATCGAACCACGAGACACGACGAGCGCTTCAATCGCACGTCATGAATATCATCGAATCGTATTGGGAACTGGCTTACCAGCGAGCGCTGGTCCTCCAGTTGTATCGAGGAATCACCAGGATTCAGTCGATTGAAAATCAATTGCAGAACCGATCGGACCTCGACGCCATTCGAAATCAGCTTCTTCGAGCTAGGTCATCGGTGGATGGACTTAAGGGTCGATACGCCCGATCCCTAGCCCAAGTCGTTCAGTCAGAAGAGCGATTGCGCCAATTGGTAAACGCGCCGTGGATACAAGCTGGGGTCGTCGATGAGCTTATTCCAACGGCGACTCCAGTAAATGAACTGCTTCCGATCTTTCTTGAGCAGGAATTGGATTCCGCCTTGATGGCTCGTCCAGACATCCTCGCAGTTCGGGACCAGATCAAAGCCGCGAATGTTCGGCTGCGCGTCGCCGAACAGGATTTACGCCCAACTTTGAACCTCGTTACCGATCTCTACGTGCGCGGCCTCAATGGCCAGTATGATGCAGCAAACTCCTTTGGAGATCAATTTAGTACTGGTGCACCAAGCTACTCGGGCGGACTGGAATACCTACGACCGAAGAATCAAACGGCGGCCAATGCAATTCGGCGGTCTCGCGACCTCGAAATGCGCCAACTGTTGTTCGACCTCGAGGACCGACTTCTCCAAGCTGGGGCCGAAGTCCGAACGTCAGTCGCTTCCATACAAGCAACACATGCCGAGCTGGCAAGCAGTGTGAGTGCGACCATTTCAAGCCAATCCGAGGTCGAATATCTCGATGCACGATGGCAAAGCGGTGCCTTTTTGGAGCCGACCCAGATAAGCTTGAGTCTCGAGCAGTTATTAGACGCCGAGCAACGGCTGATACAGTCCGAAGGCAATTGGGCTGTCTCCCAATCGCAATATATGATCTCCATGGCACGATTGCGATTCGTTTCGGGTACGCTCCTTTCAATCGATCCGGTCGAGCAACCACTTGACGAGACGGCCGTCGAACCGGCACCGTAGCGAGCAGGTCTCGTTTCGGTGGGATCAGAATAGCTACCGTTCTAACTGCAAGTTCATCGTTTCGGTCTCAGGACTCAGCGGCGTTCGAACATCGCATACATCATTTTCGCGTTCCAGCTTGCGTAATCTTACGTTCCGCATTCTTGCGTACTTGCATGGATCATTGGATCGGGATAGCAACCTGGAAGGTCTTCGGCATACCACTTGTCGAGTACGGTCATCCATTCCTCGCGACTCTTAATTCGAACAAAGCTTTGTCGAACGGTGTCATGGAGTGGATGGAGGGCCGTGTATTTGATTCCAAACTTGCGCATCGAGATGCAAGCTCTGGCTTCGCCATAGAGCGATTCGGCCAAATCGTAATGTTGTTCCATCACCGCTCGTTGCTCCCACAGCGACGGTGGTGCAGGAAGCGGTTGGCCATCGAAGAGAGCACGCGCTTGACTAAAAATCCAAGGATTGCCGATAGCGCCTCGGGCGACGGTGACTCCATCAATACCGGTTTCTTGTATCATGCGAAGACAGTCGGCAGCCGTAAACAAGTCGCCACTCCCAAGTATCACCCGATCGCCAACGTGAGTTTTGACCTCCTTTAGGAACGACCAACGACTAGGACCGACGTAGCGTTGTTCCACGGTTCTTCCGTGTACCGTGATCGCCGCGGCACCGAGCGAAAATGCTCCATCCAAGATTTCGAAGAAGTGATCGCGACTCTCCTGGGTATCATCAATCCCTCGTCGCATCTTGAGTGTTACTGGGATCTCAGATGGTACCGCTTCACGCGTCCGGGCAACGATTTCGAGTGCAACTTTCGGTTGGCTCAAATGGAATCCACCTCGACAGCGACCGAGTACCTTCTTGACTGGGCAACCGAAGTTGATATCGATGACGGCAAACCCGGCTTCTGCCAATCGCTTAGCCCCCGCCGCAAATTGTTCCGGTTCTGCGCCCATGAGCTGACCAGCGACGGGCTGTTCTTCCGGCGTGTTGTAAAGAAAATGCTTGGTCCTCTCTCGCTGCTTGATCGCTACCAAAAATTGGTCGAGCAACACCTCGCAAAGTGAATAAGAGGCCCCAAAGCGTCTCGCAAGCAAACGCATGGGCCAGTCGCTGTAGCCACTCAAGGCCGCCTGAACGACGGGGAAACCTATGGCAACGTTGCCGATCTGGAGCGGTTTATGCCCAACCGATCCCGTTGGAAGAGTCTCGACGTTGTTTGGATTCGAATTTGGAATAGTGGCATTCATTTGCGGCAATTTTACAATCTGATGCGTATAATGAGCAAGACGCTCGAACGAGGCTGGTGCATACTTTAAAGACATCCTAATGGAGCTTCAAAATCAAATGTTCGGGTTATGGGGTCAGGAGTCAATTGCCGGAACGGCCCTTCGGGTGCTT
>JANOAI010000174.1:0-9195 GCA_031411055.1 Pirellulaceae bacterium | reverse complement strand
AGCATGTTACGTGTGTCCTTTGGGTTTGGGGTTGGAATTTTGTGACTGACTGCTTCGAGCAGTCTTGATCACGGGTTAGAGTCGCCAGATTTTATTCGAATGTCTCCCACCCCAAACCCAGGGACTTACATGGATTCTTTCAGGGCTTTCACGCTTGAGAAAACGTCTTTTGACATAATCAAGGTGGTCGCACGGCATCGTCGCTAGCTTAATTGAAGTTCTGACAGATATAATCACTGCGCAAACACTAGAGCATTTTCATTTTTCATATAGCCCGTCGGGAAACGGGGTTCGGTAGCGGAAGTCGGAACGGCCACTCACGTTGGGCGATTCACGTCGTCGAGTCTCTCCGAGACTCGTGAAATCCTCGTCAAAGTCGAGGTGTCAGTCTCGGAGAGACTGACCTACGTGCGGAAAATCAGCGGCATTGGTACCTACCCCCGTTTCAAAAGCCTACGTCGTTCTTGAAAATGCTCTCACGGAAGCTTCGGTGATTGCGATGGCCTTTAAGCTGGTATTTGAGAACACGATGTACCTTGATCTCTCTCCGGTCACTGGAACGAAAGCCGGTCCTTTATTTGTGAGGTGCTCATTTGGACGAGAACGCCGACGATAGTTCGCAGTTGGAAGAAAGTCTTCAGGACAGCGAATTCCTTCTTAGAACGCTGTTAGACAGTATTCCGGACTCGATCTACTTCAAAGATCGCGACTCGCGATTCATCCAGATCAGTCAAAGCATGGCTCGGAAATTCAACTTCGCGGATCGAGAATCCGTAATCGGGAAATCGGACGTCGATATCTTTTCGCGCGAGCATGCCGAGAAAGCTCTCGCCGACGAACAAGAAATCATGCGGAGTCGCATTCCGATGGTGGCTAGTATCGAACGTGAAACATGGCCGGATCGGCCAGATACATGGTGCTCCACCACCAAGATGCCGCTGATCAATAAGCATGGACGCGTCGTTGGGACATTCGGAATCTCATCCGACGTGACGGATCGCATACGGGCCGTGATCGAAGCGGAAAGCGAAAGGTATCTGTTGCACTGCTTGATGGACAATGTTACCGATAATATCTACTTCAAAGATTTAGCAGGCCGGTATCTCCGCATCAACCGAGCCAAGGCGGCCCGCAATGGATTTGGTGACCCCGCGAACGCCATTGGCAAGTCGGACGACGATGTCTGGCCGGCTGAGCATGCCAATCGTGCTCATGCGGACGAGAATGAGGTAATTCGAACCGGGAAACCATTGCTTGGCAAAGAAGAATACTTGACCTTCGAGGATGGAAAGAACAGCTGGGTATCGTCGAGCAAGTTTCCACTTCGCGATGAGCAAGGAAAGATCGTCGGCACCTTCGGCATTTCTCACGATATCACCGGGCAGAAAATGGCAGCCGAGCAAATGCGAGTTGCGATGGAGGTCGCCAAGGCTGCCAGCCGCGCCAAAAGCGATTTTCTCGCCAATATGAGCCATGAAATCCGAACACCGATGAATGGCATTATTGGCATGGGTGAGTTGCTAGCGGACACGCAACTCGATCCACAGCAGCGATCATTTATGGAGATGATTCAACAATCCGCCCACTCGCTTTTGCACTTGCTCAACGATATTCTCGACTTTTCGAAAATCGAGGCCGGCAAATTCGAACTCGAAACGATACCCTTTAAGATTCGCGAGTGCGTTGGCTTAGCCGTCAAGAGTTTTGTGCCACGGGCTTCGCAAAAGGGGATCGAATTAATCCTTCGCATCGATCCCCAGGTCCCTGAATACTTGCATGGCGATCCGGTCCGCTTACGCCAAATTTTGATGAACTTGGTCGGAAATGCCCTAAAGTTTACCGAAGTTGGCGAAGTCACTGTCAACGTGCAGTATGCCTGCGGTCCACCAACCGAAAAGATGGTAACGCTACTCTTTTCCGTTCGCGATACCGGAATTGGAATCGACGCACAGCATCATGCGCACATTTTCGAAGCATTTTCTCAAGCGGACTCGACGACAACTCGACGTTATGGCGGGACTGGACTTGGGTTGTCTATTTCATCGCAATTGGTCCAGTTGATGGGCGGCCACATTTGGGTAGAAAGCAATCCAATGCTTCGACCAGGGAGCGAGTTTCTCTTCAATGTCCAGTTCGATATTGCACCCACACCCGAGGGGACGCTTCCCGAGGAACGCCCAAATTTGCAGGGACTTTCGGTTCTTGTCATTGACGACAATCAAACGAATCGTGTGATCCTTGACGAAACGCTTCGTCGATTTGGTATCCGGGTTACACTCGCCGAAAGTGGCCAATCTGCCATGGAAGTCTGCCGTTCTCGTCCAGATGGCTTGGATGGCTTCGCACTCATCATCGTCGATCGCATGATGCCAGATCTCGATGGATTGCAGACGCTTGAAATGTTGTTGTCGGAAACGGGCAAACACTTGCCTCCGACCATACTGTATTCGTCGAGCAGTCTTCCAAGCGACGGGCCAAGGGCGACAGCCCTTGGCATTACGGAGTTCTTACAGAAACCGGCTCTTCAAGCGGAACTGGTAGTCGCGATCGAGAATGTGCTCGGAAAGAAATCGAAGAAATCGAACATCGAGAAAAAAATCGTTTCACGACAAACAACTCGGCCAATGCGATTTCTGCTCGCCGAAGATGGGGCGGTAAACCGGGCCGTCGCCTCAGGACTTTTTGAACGAGCTGGGCATGAATTAGTGATGGTAGAGAACGGCGCGGAGGCGGTGGAAGCATGGAAGCGTGATACGTTTGACGCAATCTTCATGGACATTCAAATGCCCGTGATGGACGGTATCGAAGCGACCAATGCCATTCGTGAGGATGAAGTTGTGACGGGTCAGCACGTTCCGATCATCGCCATGACGGCCGCCGCGATGAAAGGCGATCGCGAACGTTTTCTCGAAGCTAAAATGGATTATTATCTCAGCAAGCCTATCGACTTTGAAGAATTTGACTCGCTCTTGAGCCAACTTGCACAAAGAACTATCGACAACGCGCCTTCGCTTGCCGTCACTGGCATGGTGCATACGGAAGACGATTCGACATCGATCGAATCGAGAGCAAGCTCGAAACGAAAAGTACCGAAGAACACGAAACCCAAAACGGATAGTGAAGTAGATTTCGAAGCGCCCTTCGCGCGGATCAAATGTACGCCCGAGCAGCAGAAGTCGCTGGTGGACACGCTAGCAACCGAAATGCGCCAACGTTTGGATGAAATTGTTCGAGGGCTTGAGAAGAGTGAATTATCGCTTGTGATCCGAGCCGCACATTCACTGAAAAGCGCGGTCGGACTTTTTAATGCGAAACCGCTGGTGTTGATTGCTGATCAACTCGAACAAGCTGCGCGCAACGGCGATCTGGCCAGCGTCTCAAAATTATTTCCCCCATTGCGAGCGTTGGCAAACCAAGTCCAAATAGAAATCGATCAATGGCTCGCCAATCGATAACATGGGTTCGATTCATCGACCCATGACGTGTGCTTGAAAAACTCACCCGGCAATTTTCGCTAATTCGACTTTCCCAAATCCTTTAACACGAAGCGCAAGCGAGTGGCTTGGCGATAGAAACCTCAAGAAAACCACTCGCTTGCGCTTTTTGAAGTTGCACTATTTAGACCCGAAGGGTCGGCACACCCTATGCCGGGGCTGGTAAGCCCCGGTTCGGATATCGTATGGCAACCAAGCCCCGGAGGGGCGACACAACGCACTTTGTACCGCCCCTTTGGGGCTAAGACTCTGGGAAAATTGCGTTCCGATGGCTTCGCCACCGGCATAGGTTGTTCCGAGCCTTCGGCCCTAATGAAATTGTGCAACTTCAAAACTGGCGCGTCGTGTTAGTAGGTTTTTTATTGGTCAAACGCGGAATTGACCGTAAATCGTGCAACTTCAAAACTGGCGCTTTGTGTTATCAATGAGAATGTGACTTCCTGAAGGATTTGGGACAGTCGAACTAAGGATCGGTCATTGAATGGGCGCGTTGATCGTTGCTAAAGCGCCCGACCTACGAATCACGTTACCTTTCTTCGTCGCCTTCGGCGTTACTTATTGCGGATATTACAAGTTGCTATTTCAACCCGCACGTTTGGCGGACTTCGGCGTCGAGCAGTTTACGGCGAAGGCGGACGTGCCAATTCAGGGCGGGTGCTTCGCTTTGAAATCGCTCCATCATTTTCCAAGCCGCGTTCGATTTTTCTGGCTCATTCAACTGGTGAAGAACCATCGCCAAAAAAGCATGACCATAATAGGAGCCATCTTTGGGTGCGCTCGCAACGTTCTCGGTTGGCTTGGCTGCGGCTGTTTTTGCTTCCCGCGTCTCTTTGGCGATTTCGATCGACCGATTGAGCGCCACCAGGGCGTCGTCGAATTGCCCCATTCGATACAAGGTCGCCCCCAGCGTTTCTTGATAAGCAACTGACTTGCGATTGCTTTCTACCGCCTTGGTGGCCAGTGAGTGAATTCGGTCCCAAGGAACCGTTTGATCATGCCATAGGTTTGCGGTATGCCCAACGTCATCCCATACCCAGCTTTCGCGACTCGCTTCGGCAAAGGTGAGATATTCTTCGATAGCCTGCCGAATGAGTTGGCCGTCGTCTGCTCCCAAGCTACAAAGCAATTTCGTTTGGTAATCGATCGCTGACGGCTCGATTTTAATCGCCTGCAAAATACTTTCGACGGCCTGAGTCCACTCCAATCGCTCAATGTTTTGAAGCGTGTTCGTGCGAGCCAGCAAAACTTTCCATTGCACTTGATCCGGTTCGTGCTCAATCAGCCAAGGCAAATGATACAAGGCGACAAACGTATTCTCTTCGGCGACCGCCTTGGCCACGGTGAGTTTCCGGTACCGCAAATCTCGCTTGGCTTGAAGGGCGTCGAGTTCCGCTTGAGTTTCTGCATCGATCGGGATCGATGGATCGCGTTGCTTCGCAAAATGATTGATGTAGGCGGACGGATTCTTGGCGACAATGCTTTCGATATCCCAGATACGAGCCGTCATATCATCCGAGGCGGTCGCTAATTGCGTATCGTCCGGACTGAAGGCAATTGAAAAGACTCTATTTTCATGCCGCATCGGCTCGCCAAGTTGCATACCGGTTTGTGCATCCCACAAGCGCGCTGTTTCGTCTTGCGAACCAGTCGCGATACGCGTTCCGTCAGCGGAAAAAATGACCGAAATGACAAATCCATCATGTCGCATTGGCTCACCGATTGGTTTACCTGTCTGCGCATCCCATACGCGAGCGGTATTGTCTTGAGAAGCCGTCGCGATGCGAGTCCCGTCGGGGCTATAAGCAACGGCGGAGACTAATTTCCCATGTCGCATTGGCTCGCCGATTTGAGTACCCGTGCGCGCATTCCATAATCGGGCGGTATAGTCATGTGAAGCGGTTGCGATGCGCGTTCCGTCAGGGCTAAAGACGGCAGCACGGACATTGCCGTTGTGATGAAGTTTCGTCAGCAGCCTTCCTCCCTGAGAAATGCGATCGGCGAGGACGTTCATGTACAATGCTTTCAGCGGATCGTCATCGCTTCGCAATCGCACGGCTCGTTCCAATTTATCAACGCTGCTTGCGTTATGATTTGCGAGATATTCGAGAGTGCTATAATCAAATAACCCTCTTGAGGCTTGTTTGGCTTGTTCAATTTGTTCCGCGAGTGATTGCTCTGCTTTCTCACGCATAACCAATTCGAGTTGCCGCGCGCGATATTCTTCTTCCTTCGCATGTTCAGCTACTTTCTTTTGTTCGATAGCGATTTGCTCCTGTTCGACCGCCTTCCACTTTTGTTCAAGGGCGATCTGCTCTTGCTCGACGGCTTTGGTCCGTTCTGCAATTTCCCGTTGGTTTGCTGCGTCAAGTTCAGCGTTGTTGCGACTCATCACAACCGAAAACAAGCCCAAGCCAAGCGTCGACATCAACACAATGGCGCTCGACGTTGCAACCAAGGCCTGGTGGCCGCGAATCCAACGTTTCATTCGCAGGGAAAACGGCTCTGGATAAGACTGGACAGGCAGATCATCGAGCCATCGCTCAATTTCATGCCCCAATTCGGCGGCCGTAGCGTATCGATCGTCTGGTCGCTTGGCTATCGCTCGCAGGCAGATAGCTTCCAAAGCCTTTGGCACTTTAGGCTGTACGGCTCACGGAGGCTCAATGGCACCTGCAACAACCGATTTGATTACCTCTTCCAAGGTATGGCCTTGGGCTGGCGGTTGGCCGGTTAAGAGCTCATATAACATGGCACCTAAACCATAGATATCGGAACGCTCGCTGACTTGGGCGAGGTTGCCAGAAAGTTGCTCGGGAGGGGCGTAGGCAGCGGTACCGACCATAGAACCTTGAATCGTCATGCCGTCATTGGAACCACCTGGAATCAACGATGGCTCAGGATCTGCGTCGCTGCTTGATGACGACGACTCGCGACGTTGAACGCCGAGAGGTTTTGCCAAGCCCCAATCGACGACCAAAGTCTCACCATACTTGCCGAGCATGATGTTGCCGGGCTTTAGATCGCGATGGAGGACACCGCGTGAATGGGCATAGTCGATGGCTTGGCAGACGTCTAAGAATCGACGGAGCAATTTGCGAATGGCCGTGCCGTCGTATGGCTCTTTGCCGGCAGCAACATCTTCGTGAAAGCGTTTGATGCTTTCTAGTAGATTGTCGCCCTTGATCAATCGCATGGCGTAGTAAGGTCGACCATCGAGCCCAGTTCCTAGTCCGTAGACGGGGACAATCCCGGGATGTTCCAAGCCGCCGGTAACTTCGGCTTCTAAAACGAACTTGGTTCGGTAAGCCTGATCGTCGGCTCGATCGGTGCGGATTTCTTTGAGTGCAATTTCGCGATTGAGCTCTTTATCGAGCGCGACCGAAACGACCCCTAAACCGCCACGAGCCAACGGTCGTCGAAATTCAAATCGCTGGCCCGAAGATGTCGTTTGGCCTAGCGAACGGAGAATAGTGGCTTGATCCATCGGCCGAAGATTGGCAATGCTGGCTGCCACATCGCGATCGGCTAGCTGTTCAAGCTCTTCGCGAACCGATCCAACACTGCTCAGCGACCGAAGGCTAGCCACGACATCGCCACCACGGGCCGTGATATGACGATCGACCAAGCTTGAAAGCAAGGCTCGATCGTCTTCCTTAAGTGCCTGCTGCTGGACCAGGATTTCATCGAGCGGTTTAGAATGATCGGCCATCCAAACACCGAAAGCGGCTACGAGCTGCCGCTTCTCGATGAACTCGTTTTGCAAAGCCAACAAACCGAATAAGAGATGACGATCTGCAGTCCTCGGAAACAAGCCCTCTCAGGTATACGATCGACACAAAAGTAGCTTGATCATCATACCGTAAAAATTGTCACGATATCCATTCGCCGTTGTGAGTCAAAGAATTCGAATAAATGACACTTCTCGCTGATCGCCGGTAAAACCTGAACTCGTTTGTACCAAATCCCGCAGGCTTGCCCTGCGGATCGTTAGGTTTTCCCCTAACGATAGATTGCCCCGCGCTCCGTTGCTTTGCCGCCGGATTTGCCGAAGGCAAATCCGGCGGGTAAAAGAGTTTGATGAGGATCGTTTTTGTTAGCGGAAAACAGAAACTTCCGCAGGGTAAACCTGCGGTATTCGGATCGCGTGTAAGGATCTCTGTTGGCAATCAGCGAGAAGTGTCCGAATTCGTCAGTGTGCGTTGTAACTTCTCCGTTTGGGAGAGGGCGGATGAAAATGTGAGGATGTGCTCCCCTTAGGCCTCTTGGGCAAGGCAATTTTCCTACGAACTTTTCTCCCTTTGCCCCCGTCTTCGGGGGAGAAGGGTCGGGGATGAGGGGGCCGTGGGAATCGCATACAAAACTCGGTCAGGGCCTAAAAATTCCGAGGTTTTCCAGCGTAGACGTAGGTTGTATGCAGCACCAATTTTCAGCCCTCACCCCCGACCCCTCTCCCATAAGAATGGGCGAGGGGAGGAGATACTCTCGGGTAGATTTGCGAATGACTAAAAATGATTTTCATCCGGCCAGGCCACGAGTGGGTGATCGGGATCCTTAGAACTATTTGGCTTTCATCCGTACTGAAAAGACCCTCTCGCACTCGCATGACTCGCGACCTCTCCCGCAAGCGAGAGAGGTCATAATAATGGTGAACCGTGCAATATCGAGCGAAGGAAGGAAAGTAAGTCCAAGACGTATTCGATAGACACTATAAATTAATTTCAGCCGTGCATACCTCCGGCGTGCGACATCGCGTATTCTACTGAGGCTTGTTCAGGAACTATTTTCCAGGATACATGAGATCTTTGTGGCGATGTATTTCGTACGCGTTTATCGTTTTAGCCGGCTCGTCGGTTCGTTTGACTTAGACTTTCCGCTCGAAGTTGGCCGCCAAGATCTTCAGAAGAACGAGCCATCACCGATTACTGTCGATCGACGTTCGGATCCTGCAAAATTAATTGTTGCGGAGGCGACTGTTCAAGAAATCGCACGACGCTGGTTTCGAATTTCGGTCGATGACTTAGGCCAGGTTGTCATCGAGAATATCCATCCGCATTTGCTGGTGACGATCAGTAATGAGAGTCCGATCGCCAGTCGTGAAAAACGTCCTTTCCAAAATGACGTTCTGATCGATCTTGGCTGCAACATGGCGATTCGCGTTGGGGTCCCGACGGGAAGTGAGATGGCGAATGACTCCTTTCGGACATTGGCCAGCGTTCCGTCCATTCCCGGCGTTGATGAACTCTTCCACCAAGAAAGATCGATTCGTCAATTTGCGGCGTTGGATGCAAAGGAAATCGTCAAGATGCTTCGACTCGCCCTGCAAGTGGTGCAAAAAGCGGCCGGTAGCAATGCCTTCTTCCAAGCGGCAGCAAACGCGGCAGCACAGATCGTCGATTTGGATCGAGTGGTGATTCTTCTTCGTCGCGACGCAAAAAGCAATCATAAAAGCGCGGCTGGTGGCGCGATGGAAGGTTGGCTCAAGATGGCGGAGCATTTACGAGACGGCATGCGAACCAATTCGTTCGGAGCCATCAGCCAAACCATTTTGCAGCGAGTCATCGACACGGCATCAACCATCATTCATGATCCTGGTCATCTTAACAGTTCGCTCGCGTCGCCTGGACTCGAACAGGCTCATTCGCTGATGCAAGTGCACTGCGCGACGGCCTCGCCTATTCTCAATCGCGATCGCGAAGTGATC
>JANOAI010000173.1:0-3285 GCA_031411055.1 Pirellulaceae bacterium | reverse complement strand
AGACAGCCGAGGCTGAAAAGCAATTCCGAGAAGCGCTTACAAAAGATGCAGTCAGTTTTTGGTACTTGCGCGGTCTAGAGCATTTTCATGAACGACGTAGGCTTGGAAAACGGGGTCAGGTACCAAAAGCCGGAACGGCCCTTCGGGTGCTTTGCACGTTTGGTACCTGACCCCGTTTTCCGAATGGCTATATGAAAAATGAAAATGCTCTAAAAATCTGCTTAAAGGTACGGCGCCAATACGGTGAAGCTTGGTTTGTGGCCAATAAAGTGATTGAACTCTATCCCAATGCGGCCGAGAGTTTTCTTACGCGAGGGGATATACGGCATCTAAATAACCGTGCGCGATTGTGAGATGTTGGTTGGAACATGATATCCCATTGTTTTTGTAACCTCTTCCCGCTTGCGGGAGAGGTCGCGAGTCTTGCGAGCGGGAGAGCTCAAGGTGTGAAGAAGCACTAGCGAATGCTCGATACCAAAGCCGATCCCAACGTGGTGCCAGGAGCTGGCAAACTACTCTGGCCCATCAAATAGGTATCGATGGCTCGAGCCGCACCGCGTCCTTCGTTAATTGCCCACACGACGAGCGATTGTCCGCGACGGCAGTCGCCAGCCGCAAAAACGCCAGGCACGTTGGTTGTGAACTTGCCATGATCGGCCTTGTAGTTGCTACGTGGGTCGAGTTCGAGTTGGAGAACTTCGCTGACGTAACTTTCAGGGCCTAAAAAGCCCATGGCCAGGAAGACCAAATCGGCTTCGATGATTTGTTCAGAGCCTGGAATCTCTTCCATGTTCATGCGACCATCTTGCTTGGTCCAACGAACACGGACGGTCTTGATCCCTTTGACATTTCCGTTTCCATCATCGAGAAATTCTTTGCTAAGGATCGTAAACTCGCGAGGATCGATGCCAAATTTCTCGGCGGCTTCTTCGTGACCGTAGTCACTCCGGAAAATCCGCGGCCATTGTGGCCAAGGATTGTCAGTTGCCCGATACTCAGGTGGCTTATCGAGCAGCTCGAAGTTAACCAACTGAGTGCAACCGTGTCGCATGCTTGTGCCGATGCAGTCACAACCTGTATCGCCACCGCCGATGACGACAACCTTCTTGCCTTTGGCAGAAATGAACTGGCCGTCGGCATGTTCGCTGTCCAGCAAGCTAGCTGTATTCTTTGTCAGGAATTCCATGGCGAAGTGGACTCCCTTGAGTTGTCGCCCTGGGATCGGAAGATCTCGAGGCTTCGTAGCACCTGTCGCCAAGAGAACGGCATGATTCTCCGCCATGAGTTGCTTCGGATCGACATTCACACCCACGTTGGCCTTCGTGACGAACTTGACACCTTCCGCGGACATCAAATCAAGTCGACGTTGGACAACGTCTTTGTCGAGCTTCATATTCGGAATGCCATACATAAGCAAACCACCAATTCGATCGGCTCGCTCGTAGACAGTCACCATGTGGCCAACTTTATTGAGTTGATCCGCGGCCGCCAACCCGGCTGGCCCAGAACCAATGATCGCGATACTTTTTCCGGATCGTTCCTTGGGAGGTTGAGCCGATACCCAACCTTCGGTGAAACCACGATCAATAATCGTGCATTCAATGTTTTTGATCGTGACCGGCGGATTGGTAATGCCCAGAACGCAGGCTCCTTCACAAGGAGCTGGACAGACTCGTCCCGTGAACTCGGGGAAGTTATTGGTCTTGTGCAATCGATCGAGGGCTTCTCGCCAGCGACCGTTGTAGACCAGGTCGTTCCATTCAGGGATCAAGTTATCGATGGGGCACCCGGTGGCCGACATGCAGAACGGGACTCCGCAATCCATACAACGCGCACCTTGGGTGCGGAGATCGCTTTCTTTGGGTTCCGTATAAATTTCGTCAAAGTCATTCAAGCGAACTATGGGAAGTCGCCATGCAATTTTTTTGCGATCGTATTCTTTGAATCCGGTAGGCTTTCCCATGTTTAAAGATCTCGAAAATTTCTTTGAATAGTTGACTGATTGATGTTTGAATTGTTGAATTGTTTTTTGGCTAGGTGATGCTGCTCTCAGAATCACACCCCTTTACTCCCGGCTCACTCGCTCTGAGGCAGGGCGAGTGAGTAAAAAAGGAAAAAGGTTGTCGATGGGCTTTTACGCTTTCGCCATGGCCGACTGAGATTTCATCGCTTGGGCTTTCATCTCTTCCAGGACGCGTTTGTAATCGATTGGCATTACTTTGACGAACTTCGGAAGGTAAGAATCCCAGCTATCGAGAACCCGTTTTGCAACTCCTGATTGCGTGAACTGTTGGTGGCGTTCGATAAGGCCTTTCAATTCGCTAATATCGTCTTCGGCTTCGACCTTTTCCAAAGCCACGGTACCGAGATTGCATCGAATTTCGAGTTTGTTTTCTTCGTCAAGGACATATGCGATGCCGCCACTCATTCCGGCTGCAAAATTGCGTCCGGTTGGACCAAGGATGACGACGCGACCACCCGTCATATACTCGCAACCGTGGTCTCCCACTCCTTCGATGACGGCGTATGCACCACTGTTGCGTACGGCAAAGCGTTCAGCGGCTCGGCCTCGTAAGAAGACTTCACCCATCGTGGCTCCGTACAAGCAGACGTTTCCGACCAGGATATTGTCCTCTGGCTTGAAGCTCGAATTCTTGGGCGGATAGACGATGATACGACCACCGGAAAGCCCCTTCCCGACATAATCGTTGGAGTCGCCTTCCAATTCAAGCGTTACACCATGGGCTAAGAAAGCGCCGAGACTTTGCCCAGCCGAACCTTTCAAGTTGATATGAATCGTGTCGGTTGGCAGACCCTTCTGCCCGTGAACCTTGGCAATTTCATGGCTCAGGATCGTTCCAACCGTTCGATTGATATTGATAATGGGAAGTTCGAATTGAATCGGCTTCTTCGTTTGGATCGTTTCGCGGCAGCGAGGTACGATTTCGGTCATGTCGAGCGATTTTTCGAGTCCATGATCCTGGCCGATTCGGCAGACGACCTGCGTGTCAGGATGCGGCTTGTTCGCTGGCTGTAAAATCGGAGTTAGATCGAGTCCATCGGCCTTCCAATGCTTGATGGCTTCATCAACACCCAGGCATTCAGTATGACCGACCATTTCTTCGATGCCTCGGAAGCCGAGTTTGGCCATGATCTCGCGAGCATCTTCTGCCACCATGAATAAATAGTTGACGACATGCTCTGGCTTGCCAGCAAACTTGGCTCGCAATTCTGGATCTTGTGTTGCAATCCCTACAGGGCAAGTATTCAGATGGCACTTGCGCA
>JANOAI010000172.1:0-13526 GCA_031411055.1 Pirellulaceae bacterium | reverse complement strand
CCGCGCTCTAACTAAGAAACTCGAACGACCTTTCGGGATAGCTCAGGGCGTTCATCGGGATCAGCCAGCAGCAACCGACGGTAAAGCGAATTGCCTGGTTCCCTTAATTTGTTTCCACTGTTCCCTTTGATTCATCCAACTTGGCTCCAAGGCGATCGATTGGAACATGCGAAGGCACAACCATTTTACAACGGGATGTAGCATACGGTATTGGAAAGCAAAATCATGATAAAGATAAGGCAGGTAGTCATGGGACCGAGGTAAATGCGTCCTGTCATCCGAAAGAAATAGCGATTGAAATAAGGGAGTACAAACATCATTGGCACGACGGCAAAAAGGAGATTAATGTAGAGCCAGCCATCCGTCCAATAGACGGTACCCGTGCGCGCAAGCGTCACGTATTGGACGAGAAGGATAAATATCAATCCGAGTGAGTTGCCGATCCCGGCAAGCAGCATGCTTCTCCATTCAGGCTGACCTTCCATTCGCATTGCTCCATTCACGCGCAGCGAATTCGAAAGGAAAAAGAGGAAGAACATAGGAACGTACATCGGCGTGAGTAGCAGCAGCGCGGGCTGAAAAATGCGAACGCCAAGAAAGAGAAAACGGTAGTCGACATGCAGGAGGGCGTAGACCGAGAAGAGCAACATGTAGAACGAAAGAAAAAGGACGACAGCCAAAATCGCCGTCCGAAATAGTTCTTGCAGGTTCGTTGCCAACCCCCAGGCTTCTGTGTTGACGCCGCGTTTCTTTCCGTAGAACAGATAGCTCAGAAAAAAGAGAGCGAAGCCGACGAGGCCGTTGCCGACGGCCCACATCATTACACCATTGTTCATTCGCTGCGGAAAAAACCACGTCTGCTCGCGCCCCGAGGCTTCCACGAATATTTTTTGGGAGAGTTCGGTTAACGGAATATAGGAGAAACAAGCGATGGCAGCGCCCAATACAAAGAGCGCCCAAAAGAGTATTCGTCCAGTTCCCTGAGGCCGAGCCACGGGAGGCGGAAGGGGATGGACAATGGCATTGAAATAGGGAATGTGAGTTAGCAAGAGCTGAGCCAGCGGGACAAGCAATACAAACGACGATACCATGGCCACGAACGATAGTAATTCCTTCCAGTACCAGATCTGATCATTCGCTGGCACGCTTTTCTCAAGCTCAAAGACTTTTTGGAAGAAAGCAAGTTGGTGCGTCGTGGCTTCGATACTGTATGGCTGAAAGGGATGCAGTAAGGGTTCGTTGTGAACGACCCGAAGTTTTCGATTTTCGATATCGCCATAGTAGTGATCGATTTCCACCTCTTCGAGCTTCTCGGTTGATTTGAGCCCTGAATTGACGAGTCGTAACGATTCTGGTGCTTGTCGCATGTCCCCGTTTTTCAGTTCGTTTCGGTAGGCCCCTTCGTCATATAACGCGTAGCTGATCCCGACATTCGAACGAACATTCTTGAGCGTCTTGTTTGTAAGCGTCAAAATGTAACCCGAAATGTAGACCGAATGGAGCTTGCTCGGTGTCTTATTCAAGATCCCTTCGACTCCGAAGTGTGCCGCCCCTTGGAGAGCCGCATTGCCACCGGCAGAATGACCGGTGACGCCGATTCGTTTCTTGTCAACGTAGTTCATGTTGTCAGTATTGGTGACGTAGTTCACCACCGCGAACATCCCATATCCTTCTGTCGTCGCTGCTCGTTGACTCATCGAAGAGCTCGACGAACCTTGAGCGTAGGGGTCGATGGAGATGACAACTATCCCACGTCGTGCGAGCTCAATCGCGATGTTGGCTTGTGTTTCTTTCGATCGTTGAAACCCAGGAACGACCACAACCAGCGGCGCAGGCGACTCGCTGGTCGCGGATCTTGGACGAAAAAGATCAGCCGCTACCCATTGACCGTTTTGTGTCGGGATTTTGATACCGATCACTTTGACACGTCCCCAAGAGCTTTGCACACAGGAAGCAAGCAGGCTCGCAATTACAACCAGAAGTACACACGACCAAAAAAACCAGTAGATTACTTTGCAGGGTTGCTCGTCAAGGAGTCGAACAGCTGGCGGAGAATTCATCAATGATCTACTTTCAAAGCCACTGACGCGGCGACTGATCCCAGATATCAAGGGGGCTGAACGGATTGATGCACTTCAGATCCATAACGGACTCGTTAGGCATCGGCAGAACTTCGAGTATAAGCTTCTGCGGTCCCGATTGCAGTGCCCCATTTGCCAAAGTTGAGCTTCGACATTCGCCCTTGCCATAATTGGGGATTCCTTCCTGATCGCGCTGTCGTAAAAGAGTCTCGTTCGCCAGAGTAGTTAGGACGAAGGATTCAATCGAAGATGACCCAGAAATAGAAGGTAAGGGTCCAAGACTTTGGTTAGCGTTGTGAGCTTTCCCTGTTTACGGGACTACCGAAAGGCTCCATTGGGTTGCTGCGCGAATTGAGGCTGAGCATAGGCCGATCGTTCTTCAATTAAGAACTCCGCCCAAACGGGTTGATGGTCGGAGAGTTTCAAGGCGTCTCGCGTTTGGATATGGAAGAAGTCCTGAAGATTCATAACGCCACAGTTCCCCTTAAACTCACCAGTCACATTCGTATCGATGAGAATATTGTCGTAGATTTCCGTTCCAAGCACATTGGTCGCTTGATTGGCAATCAACGGGCGCATGTTTGCGAGAGTCTGAATTTGTCCCAATTGATTTGGACCAGCATTCAAATCGCCGAGCAAAATGACGTCATCTTCCTGGCCGGTCGAAAACTCGAAGTTGCGAATTACACGAAGAATACCTCCCATGGAATCGACTTCCCGCTGTGCAACATCCGGGTCGGTATGCAAATTGACCAACGAAAATCGCCATGGATTCTGCGTCCGATTGGTCTGTACGGCAAAACGAGCAATCAACGGTTCACGGTGCAATAAATTGATATCATCATTGAAAGTGTACGCACACTGCTGATTTGAGATGACTTTCGTTGCGTCGTACACATAAGCGTATTGTTCTTTTGAACTGGTATCGCCAAGTCGCTCGCCAATCAAAAAATCGTAACGCGCTCCGTTCGCATTGACATAGTTGAGCAGCGTCGGAATGAGCATTTGATCTTTGGATCGAATCTCTTGAATGGCCACGATGTCAAAACGACGTACAACTTCGGCAAGTCGTTCCATGACCCAACGATCATTCATTTTGCTTTCTCCAAACACTTGAATGTTGAAGCTAGCGATTAGAATCGTTTCTTGGGCTTTGAGGGGCAAACCACGATGGGTCGTCTCGGTGGAGACGTATCGGGTTCCGCTTTTCGAAGTCCCGCGATTCGGGACGGTATCGACAAACGCACCATTATTCGGCGGTCGGCTTAGGTCAAACGATTCGCCACCCTCGGGCTGACAGCCAGCGTATCCAAAGAGCCCCATCACAATCGTGCCTATCAGCGGCAGCATATTGCTATTTGAAGTTGAACTGCCAGAGTTTCGCTTGCGATAGCGAGTTGTGCTCATGAAGGACTTTCAAGCAGTTTGCTAGCAAGAGAAGATAAGTTTACGGAGCTGCATTGGGCGACGAATTTGATCGCGTTGAGAGATTCGGATTCGAGTTTTCCAATTCGGCCGAGTGCGATTAACGCCTGTTGCTTGACCGTGTCAGAATTCTCGGATGCGGAGAAAACACCGCACAGCGCTGGCTGACAATCATTTGCAAGCGGCCCGAGGCGCGCAATCAGTTTGCACGCCCAGTAAATGACGTCGGGTGATGCAGATTGAAGCTGTTGCTGCAAGAATCCAAGCTCGTTCTGAGCGGGTGAGCCGCAATTCTCTAAGGCCTCCGTGGCCCAATCGATGAGCGATTCGTCGCTTTCGACGGCGGCAAGAATAGATCGCAAATTCTTACGAGCGAGCTCAGGCTCATTGGCCCATTGCTGAAGTTGGTCGGCTTTTGGAATAATACCGGTCGAACCCATGCGGCTTGCCTCCATGCAGAGCCTGTAATTGCGAAAAATTATTCAATGTCGATAGGCAATCCTTGCCTCGGACGCAAGATTAGATTCATCTGAGGCCATGAAACAAGAAACGCCATCACTTCTCATCATTGGAGCCAGTTGCCGTGCAGCGGCTTGGAGCGCTCGGAGGGCAGGTTTTCGTGTGGCTGCACTCGATTTATTCGCCGACCGCGATTTGCGGGAAATTGCGGAAGCTCATGCGATCCGATCTTTCCCAGATTCGATCGTCGAACAAGCTCACCATTTCCCTGACCACCAGATCGTTCTGGCAGGTGGAATGGAAAATCATCCAAGTGTCGTTGCCGAACTCGAAAAGCAAAACGCCGTCGTCGGAGCCAGTTCGAGCCAAATCATTACGCTACGTTCGATTGCGAGCCTGCAGCGTTGGATCCAACAGGCATCGATTCCTTGCGTTCGATTTCCTAAGACGATTTCCGAAAATTTTTCGCTACCGTCGTTCGTTCTCGGCGATCAAGATCATCAGACGTCCGTTTGTTTATCGAATGTTGCGTCTGAACCTTCGCCGAATTTGCCCTCGGATCGACGGCAAAATCGCTGGCTTTGGAAATCGATGAAAAGCGCCGGCGGTTTGGGAGTCGAATATTGGAATCGTGAAACGCAACTCAACTTTAACGACGGTTATCTAGAGGAGAAAATCGAAGGTGAGTGTATTGGGTTAGTCGTTCTGTGTTCAGAAGAAGGAACTCACTACATTGGCGCGACTTTTAATCGTTCGTATGGAGACTTCCACTATGGCGGTAGTGAAGGCCCCATTGAGCTAAGCTTAGAACTCATTGGCAGTGTTGAGGCTATCATGAGCTTGATTGCTGTCGAATTAGACTATCGCGGTCTGCTCCAAGCTGATTTTATAAAAACTCCCACGAACGAGCTTTATCTACTCGAAATCAATCCTCGCTGGTCCGCCAGTATGGAGATTCTCGAATTGTCAACCGGCCGATTCCTGATGGCCGAGCATTTGGGCGAAGTGACGCGTGATTCTTTGGTTGATGAACGAAAGGGGTCGCTTCCAAACGGTCGCTACATCAAACGCATTGTGTATGCCACCAGCCCCGGCACCGTCTCATCCGACCTATCCAACTGGATGATGTCGCGAGCCTACGATCCCCGCGTTCAATCGGGCGCTGGTTGGGCCGACATCCCGATGCCTGGTACCCAATTCCAACCGCAAAATCCGATTGCGACCATACTCGTGGGCGTCGGCGGAAGCGAATTCGAGCGAGGCAACAGTGACGTCGAACGACTGATAGCTAAGGCACATCAGATGCTTACTTCTGAGTAACACCTTCGCAATTGTTTTATCTTAACGCGGTACATTTTATCTTATCGAATCAACCGTACGATAAATGCGTGAAGTCATGCAATACAACCCAACCTCTCGATCTATTCATCATCACGCGTCCATACCGAATAGCCAGCAAATCCCAATGCAATCGCTAAGCATACGAAAAATCAACCAGCGGATTTGGAGATGTCTATGCCAACCAAGCATAGCCACTTTAGGCTGCCGGAATTTCCTAAAGGGACTGTGTTTAGCAGCGATCCTTTCTTGGATAACCGTGTTTGGAGAAGAGCCAGCAAGCAATGTTCAGTTCTTGATTGCAGTCACGAATGATCCTGCCCCAATTCCGACTGAGTCGACTACTATCCATTCACCGGCTCCAACGCATACGTCGGCCGTAACGCGTTACTCGGCAGAGTGGATTGGCTACCAAGCGGCCACACATGTCCCGATGTCAGACCTCATGCGGAGCGATCTGAAAGCTGATTCTTCATCCATTCGGAAACCCAATGAACGCCAGCGAGCAGTGCTAAGCCTTCGCAAACGCATTCAAGAGTTCCGAATGGCTCGACAGGCCTCTATTGCTGCATCGCAAGCCATGGAGATTCATTTTGGTTTAGCAACCATTGAAGCTCTTCAAGTGATTCAATTGGAATCGCAGTCTGAACTTCAACGTCAACAGCAACGCCAAGACAAGGCGATTGAGCTCGGCATCAGTATGCTCGACCCCATGGCCATTCAACGATTGATGGTCGCACTACGCGATCAAGAAATTGAGACCGCGACCAAATCGCCCCAATTAAGAAGCAAATTGGCCGTCTTGGTCGGAACAATCATCGCTTGCCCGTATATGCCGGAATTCATGACCTCGCCTGTTTGTCCACCACCGATTCTCGATCCATGTGAGTTTATCAACCTAGCGTACGCTCAACGATGTGACCTGCTCGGACTCGTCTACCTTCGCAATAATTTGACCGTCGAGACACTCGATGTTGCCCGATGGATGACAGACATTCTCACGGCAACCCCCCCCGCAACGGTAACGGCAACTGCCATTCCAGGCGTTTCATTGATCCGACTTTTGTTTTCGAACCGTCATCAAAACGAGGAGGTTGAGCTTCGTGAACGATTGGCCATGCTTGATAAATCGATTATTGCGATGCGTACACAGATCGCCTCGGAAGTCGATATCGCCATCGAAAAACAACGTTCCGCAGCCGAGCGATATTGCAATGCTCTGGAACGAATTCAGCTTTGGCAAACTCGCATTGATCAACTTCGCGAGTACGGAGACAAATTCAAGCCTCTCCTTGAGGAAGAATCAGCTGCTCAGCATAGCTGGTATCAAGCTCGCGCGGAAGCGATTCAACGCCAAGGCGATTGGCACCAAGCTCTTGTCGAACTCAGTCTTGCCGTCGGGTCGATTCCTTAGCGACGAATTTAATTGATTGCGTTTTTTTCGGCAATCGATTCCTTACGATCACGGATTGATGCAGACCTACGTCCGAGATATCACTTCGCCAGCAGCGACGTAGTGCGACCATTCTTCTCAAGCATCTCGAATTGCTGAATCACCATCTCGCCGACTGCGTTGCTTGGATCGAAACGTATCGCCAAAATGGTTTCGAGCGGCAATTTGATTTCGTAATCGTGCGACTGGCCGTCATGTTTCGCATCAAAGTCGACGCTCTGTTCCTTATTAAACCCTTTCTTGGGCGAGTCGCTAAAAAAGACAGTACCATTTCCATTGCCGGTGCTGGTCATGCGCAGCTTGATGGTGAACGGACCGACCGCATTTTTTGGGACGTTTCGTGTGCTTATCCAGGGATCGCCTCCCGTCGCCGTGATAACAATCTGATCTTTTTCAATTCTCAATCGAGCGTCTTTACTAAACTGCCAGTTTCCATCTTCACCCGTATTGTTTTTGGAAGCGTTACCGTTCGACTTCTTCTTTTTTAATTTTTGCTTGCCTTCATCCTCCGGATGATATTGGGAGGGATCAAACTTTGGTTTGGGTAAGGGGACAACGGCCTTCGTGTCTTCGAGGAATTTTTGAATCAGTCCGTCAAGCGCCTGAACAAGTTCCGGATTCTTTTCGGCAACGTTGTTGGTTTCGCCAATATCTTCCCGGAGATTGAAGAGCATGTAGCGATGTTTTGTATTCTCGCCGCAGTGAAATATACGAATCAGCTTCCAATCTCCTCGATGGACGGTCACAGCCGGCGGAAGCCAATCCGGAACGCCAGCCGAATGCGGAAAGTATTGGAAGATTGGTCCTCGATCGAAGGCTTGGCCTTTCAATAACGGAACAAGATTTACCCCATCGAAAATTTGAGATGACTGAGGCTGAATGGAAAGTCCGCTCAGCAATGTTGGATAGTAATCTTCGCTTTGGACTAACGAGTCACTGCGGGTTCCAGACTTAACCAAACCGGGCCATACGATAACTCCAGGAACGCGCGTCCCCCCTTCGAATACAGTTGCCTTGCCTCCTCGCAACGGAACATTGCTAGTCGGCGTTGTCCCATCGACTTCGTCGTACATGTTTCCGCCGTTATCCGATGTGAAGATGACGACGGTATTGTCAGCAATCTTCAGTCGATCAAGCGTGTCGAGCAACGTACCAATCGCGTCATCCATACTCTCGATCATCGCTGCATAGGTTGGGCTTCGCTGCGGATCGCTTGGGTTGACACGACCTCGATGTTTTTCGATGAGTGATTTCTTGGCGTCGAACGGAGCATGAACGCTGAACATCCAATAGTTCAAATAGAACGGCTTGTCTTGGTTCTTTTCCATGAATGCCGTGGCTTCTTTGGCCATCCGGTCTTCGATATGCTCGTCAGGAATCTGGGGATCATGGTCAAAATCTTTGAACTTCCATGGAGCGACGAAGCTTCCGGCCGGGCCAGGACCGGCCGTATGAGGGATATCGACGTCGAATCCGTGTTGCAACGGAGAATAGGGCTCTGGACCCAAATGCCATTTTCCAAAATGCCCTGTCGCATAGCCCGCATCCTTTAAAGTTTCCGCGAGAGTTCGGTATTCGGTTTTTAAGCGAGTGGGCGGTTTAGGCATTATCGCATGGTTGTCGGACGCGGCGCTTGCGGGAACAGTCGCTTCGAGAACAACTTCTGGAAGATGACAGTTTGGCGTCGTGATTCCCGTTCGTGCAGGACTCAAGCCAGTAAGAATGGCAGATCGAGTTGGCGAGCAAAGCGGGCTGGCGGAATAGGCTCGCGTGAAGGTCATGCCACGTTTTGCCAACCGCCCAAGATTGGGAGTTTGATGAAATTTGGTCATCCCATAAAGAGTTGTATCGCTCCAACCAAGATCGTCGGCCAAGATGATGACAACGTTGGGACGCCTTATCTCCAATGCTTCAAGTGTATTTGAAGCGATCGTAAGACCACTAATCAGACAGACTGAATGGAGCGTCACGGACCAACGTAAGCCTCGGTAAGGTCGTTGAGCAAATTGCTTAAGATATGAAAGGGGCTTCATGAAATAAACTCGGTCGCAAGGATTAAGGATGAACGGCAGGATCCGCGGTTTCTTGGACCCAATTTCGCAAGGCAAGTAGTAGTCGGTCGGTATCATCGCGATGGGCTGGGTCCGTGGTAAGATTTCGAATTTCGTCGGGATCTGAAATCAGATCATAGAGTTCAAGATTGGGGACTTGTCCATCTAGCGACTGTGGGTCGAGTTCCGTAAGCATTCGATAAGCCTCGGGAAACTGATCTTTCACGCGAAGCGTTTCAGCATAACTTCGGTTACCCCACGGCTTCCAGTCTTTGCTATCGGCTTGAACTTGACGCCATCGGGTCTCAACATTCTCACGATAAATCAAGTGCCACTTTCCGTCATAAACACTTCGCTCCTGCATTCCCTTGTTGGGAAGTGGTCCAAGGTTAGAGATCTCAGCGAAAGCATACTTGCGCGCTGAATGCGTCGACTTGCCATCGAGCATCTTACGAGCGGAAAACCCATGCGACGTTGTTAGCGCAGGTAGATTCAAGAGCTCTAAGACGGTTGGTAAAACATCGAGCGCGCTTACCAGCCCGTCGTTGATCGCGTCGGCAGCCAGGCCCGGTCCACTGATGGCCAACGGAACGCGCAAGCCAAGATCATAAAGCGTCATCTTTCCGTGAACAAAGCAAGGGCCATGATCACCCAGGAATACCACAAAGGTGTTCGAAAGTTGACCGGCTTCTCGAACCGCCGCAATGGCCTCCCCAACGAAACGATCGGCTTCTTCGATCGCGGCAAAATACTCCGCCCAATCCTGACGAATCGTCGGCGTGTCAGGGAGAAACCTTGGCAGTTTTAGCTCTTGAGGATTGACACGTATATTTACGTTATCGCTGTTCGGGAAGGGACGGTGCGAATTGGGGACATTGAACAACAAATGCCATGGCTTATCGGCTTTCTTGGCGTTTGCAATGAAATCATGCGTTGATTGGCGACTATTGTGGTCAATGAATTCGTCATACGGAAATTTCTCATTCGGTACGACATGGAGTTTGTGAGTAACGCCTTGGTAATACCCAGCTTCATTCAGTCGTTCGACGAGCGTCGGAATCCCATCGCGGATTCGATTCGATCGATAGAGCGGGTTCTCGAGTTCGCCAGGCTTGAGCGCGCTAACAGGCTTATGCAAATTCAACGTGTTATTGAGGATACCGTTGGTATGATTGTGCAAACTCGTGTAGAGAGCTGCCTTGGATGCCGAGCAAACGGGATAGGCTACAAAGGCATTTCGAAAAAGCGTACCCGATTTGGCGAGCGCATCCATATGGGGTGTTTTAATACCCGGCGTGCCGAGCGATCCCATGTGAGCCCCTTGATCTTCAGTAAGAATGATCAACAAATTCGGTCGTGTTGCAATCGGACCTTGGTTCAATAGCGACGGCCAGTCTTTCGCACCGATGGTTCTTAAATACGGATCGATAACGGACGATTCGTTGGGCGTCGCCAAAGCTTGATAGAGAAACCAAATCGGCTTTTTACCGAGTGGATCTTCTTCGTCGTCGGGAAACTTTCGCAAGCCGATTCTGAGCCCGCCTTCTTTGCGATTGTCGATCCAGTTGTGATAGTGCCACGTTTCGATGGATGAAAGGGAAGAAAGCTTCTTCCAAGCCAGCGCCATCCCAGCCGCTTGATCCTCAAGCACTTTCGCTGAGTAATCCTTGGAATTGAAGCCGTTTTCAGACAAATGAACGGGCCGAACTGCTCCGCGATACTGAAGTTCGGGTAGCTTCATGTAGGCATCGAGGACTTCCAAATTCCTCGGCGTGATCTTCTTCGTATTAAAGTCAAAGGTCGCCTGCTTGTCTTCCCAAGTCCGAGGATTAAAGAGACTTTGAGGATAAGGATGATAAGCGAGCCCCCAAGAAAAATCGCCTTCAGCATGACAGAACTGTGTCAGCAACTGCAGCAATCGTTTTGAACCGTAATAGTCTTTGTTTCCTTTGTCGGCCCAATGATGAGTCAACGAAATGAAGACGCGAGCATGCGGATCATACTGTTTGACAATGAGATCCATCAAACGCATGGAACGAACGTACAAGTCGGTATACTCGATATCGGTCTTTTCGCCGGCATTCGTCCAGACTCGGCCGCAGTCGACTTCGTTGTGCATGATCCAATGATGGACTCGACCGTGAACACCTTCCGCTCGCGACCATCGTTCGGCCATTCGATTGAGAATTGCTCCGTAGAATTCGCTCCCGACCGTGGATAGCACATTAGGCATCGCATAGTCCGCTTTTGCTTCGCAGTCAGGATGGGCTATAAGCTTGTAATCGGGGTTCTGTGTTTTGTTCGGATTGGCAACCAGCAAAATCGCCGAAACGACGACGCCTCGCTTGTAAGCTTCTTGAAAGGTCTTGTCATACTGTGCAAAGGCAGCCTCGTTGGCGTAGTATGTTTTTCCTTGCCATGTGAAGGATGTATGATTTGGTTTCGGAGTTGTAGAAGCGAGATGACTAATCATCACGTTCACGGTAATCGATGCTATACCCAGGTCGTCGAGTTCATCCTTCAATAGACTTCGTGCGGACCACCCCCCCAACCCTTTTTTCGATTTCGGTTTTACAAGCGGAAGATTGGGATCGCGACAAGCAACATCATCGGAATAACGCGGAAACGAATCAGGTCGATACGCATCACCGACTTCACGTCGATAGAGTTGCCATCGTGATGTAAGGCGGTCGTAATCGCGATCACCCCGTTTCGCGATCCGCGGAAGTTCGACCGAGAAGTGGCAGTCTTTGTCCGATTGGACAGAGACGAACGCATCGATATCGGGCATCGAAGCCGTCGGAGCTTCCATCGGGAAATTGCCAAGCAATAGATGCTCGCTTGGTTGCCCCGTTTTGCCCGAAATCTTGATTGTCGTCGCCCCAACTTGGATTGCGACTAGCTCACTGGCCGGTTTCTGGTCGAGATAAGTCTGAAGATCCGAACTCGTATCGGCGCTCGCGAACGAGTAGGTACTCAAGACGATGACGAAAACTTTCGCAATCATCGAAACGAATGTTATGCAAGAATTGTTCATGCGCAATCAGCAAGCAGTTGTTGTGGACAATGGCAAAAGGCAGGTTAATTGGACAGCACCACGTTGGACTCGAAAATCGCTCGCAACCTCCTTGGAGTACAGCCTTTAGGCGCATTTTCCATAGTACATTAGATTGCGGCTAAAGCCTGGACTCCAGCGCAAAGTGGCGTCGTCCAATTAAGGTCCCAGTGTCTCGGTGGGGGGAAATCTATGGACGGACTTAGACGTTCGCCCTATTTTTAAAGTAGGTTTTCTTTATCATTCAAGATGGGTTATTTTTATCGTTCATCGAATCTCAAAGTGATACGTACCACTCTCGATTTCGACGACGGTGGATTCTGTGTTTACATTGTCTGTCTTTACAAAGGAGGCTTCAACAAGCGGGCGTTGGTTTTCGGTGATTACGGAACCGGCTTTCGTCGGAAGCCAAACGCGAGCGGTCGTGCTCGGTGGCAAAGTGATGTCGATTACAATGACTCTGGATGCGTTGGCAGGCTTATCGGATTTGGGAATACATCGCCACTGACATCGAATCATCCCACGATGATGCATGAAATCAGCTTTCGCCCATTGGATGGCCGGTACTTTTGGATCGATGTTAGTCATCGTATCTGATGGGATGCCCGGCTTGATAAGAAGATTCCTAAAGCCTGGTCCATTAGATTCGATACCGACAAGATCGCGATAGGCCCATTCCATCACGGCCCCAAATGCATAGTGACTAAAACTATTCATGGCGGCGTTGTTCTTTCCTGTTACACCATCGAAACCGTGTTCTTTGGTGTAGCTATCCCAACGCTCCCAAACGCTGGTCGCACCGTTGCTGGCTTCATACCCCCACGAAGGGAATTGTCGGCTTTGAAATAGTCGACAAGCCAAATCGTGTTGTCCAACGGAAGATAAAGCAGGAAGTATCGACTTTGTTCCCAAGAAGCCTGTAGCCATACGCGTCCCATTGGCCTCGATGCGTGAGACCAAATTCGATCCGAGCGTCAGAGCCTCTTTCTTATCACTGATCAGCCCGCAGGTGATTGCCAGCACCAACGCGGACTGCGTTTTGATTTTTAAAGCCCCATCCGCTTGAATATATTGTTCGCGAAAGTTGGTTTGAAGCTTTTGAAGCCTGGAAGTGTACGACTCGGCATCGGATTGCTTGCCGATTGCCTCCGCCAGTTCGGCCATCAATACACAATCATGCGCGTGAAAACACAAGTCAATATATTCAACGGAAGTATCTTCGTTCACGTTGAGCCAATCGCCCCATGGATTGCCGATTTTGATCCCCTTCAGATCGGGATCGGCTTTGAGACGCCAATCCATAAATCGAGTCATTGATTTCCAATGACTTTCGATGATGCGTTCATCGCCGTAAACCTTCCAAATCGTCCAAGGGCAAATAATCCCCGCGTCGGTCCAAGCTGTACCGTGCGTTGATTTGCCTCCACCATGTGCCATCGGATAAGGCGCATAATCGGGATAGGCTCCAAAATCGCGCTGAGCTTCTTCCAGGTCATCAAGCCACTTGGTAAAAAAAGCCGCAACGTCGGCGTTGTAGCTGGCGGTTCGAATATAAGCTTGCGCGTCGCCCATCCAACCAAGTCGTTCATCACGCTGAGGACAGTCAGTCGGGATCTCTACAAAGTTGGCTTTTTGCGTCCACTGACCGTTCTTCCAAAATTGGG
>JANOAI010000171.1:0-3624 GCA_031411055.1 Pirellulaceae bacterium | reverse complement strand
GGCTATGCCTGCACTACCAAATGTCACATCCAGCGGTGTGGGCTGAGTTGTGACGGCCCATTCGTCATCCAAAATCGTGATCAGTGCTTGATTGTCGGCAAAGTTCGCATTGGAACTGGTCGTCAGGTTCACGACAATCGTTTCGTCCTGCTCACGGAGCGTATCGCCAACGACATTGATCGCGAGTGGCATGCTCGTTTCTCCCGGCGAGAATTCAAGCATGCCGCTCGGGATATCAAAGTCACTGGCCGACGCGGAACCGCCAGCAAACGTCGCGTAGTTTACGGTAACTCTTTGCGATGACGAGCGATTCAACGTCACGTAGATCAGTCCGGTCGTCGTACCAGCGTTGCCTTCAACGATGGACGTGTTGCTGACAGAAATGAGCAGCGGATCGACGATACTGGTGACGCTGGCCGTATTGTCGGCTGGAACCAGATCGAAATAGTTCGATGCGGTAGTGACCGTATTGGTCAGTTTAAGACCCTCTGCGGCATTTTCATTGACTCTCACAACGAGGGTAAAGACTTGTTCGCCATCGGTTTGCTTGAGCGTTCTCCGCGTCGCGATAATGGTTCCATTTGTATTGAGTGCAGGAGTCGAAGCGACCCAATCGCTTGACGGAAGCGACAACGAAACAAAGACCGTTCCAATCGGCAAGACGTCTTGAATCGATGGAAAGACAGCATCGTCTCCGGTGTTCCTGACGCGGATGGTATACGTCAGCGGATAGCCAGCGTAGGGAGTGGCGGTGCTTTGTTGAATTGCCACCGAAAGATCATTTCGTACTCCGTTGTCAAATTTATTAACCGCATAAACGGCTCGTCCGCTGTTCGTGCCAGGTAATGGCGGAATAAAAGAGGTGCCCGACGCAATGAGACTTCCATCGGCGGCAAACTGTAGACTGTTCACAGCACCAAGTTGTGGTGTCAGCAACAGACCGTCGTGCTGGATCGGATCAAATTCGCGATCCAGTACGAGCGAACCGTTACTGGACAAATATCGCGAGACGCTAAAAGATTCGGTGTTTGCATTTTGCGGCGAGGCTGGGGTATAGCCACCAATATAAACATGTCCCTTGGAATCAGCCGCTACGGAACTGGCAATACTCACGTTGTCAAAATTCGGTGATACGAAATCGATGACTCCGTTGCCATCGAATCTAGCCAGTCTTCCGCTAAAGGATTGACCACCATGAATCGAAGCGACGATTTTCCCGTCGCTCTGAAGGGCGAGATCCGTAATCTGTGGTCCATTGCCGCCGGAGAATGATGGCGGATTGATTCCAGTAAACGTAGCACCAGGAATCATCCACGAATCGAACGCAGAGCCGAATGTCGAGTCCAGTCCACCATTGGGATTGAGTCGAATGAGCGCTCCTGTCGTGGACCGTTGGGCAGAGCTCGAGCTGTAAGTACCAGGCTGGCTAGCGTAACCACCGAGCAAGATACGATCACTTGGATCAATCAAGATTACCGTCATGACCGTATTGCCGCCGCCAGCGGGTGCGTCTGGGTAGGGCAACTGAAACGCAAATTTTCCATTGGTACCGAACGTGGTATCCAGATAACCATCTTCAAGATACCGATAGACGGTCGAACTCAAACCCTCATAGCCAATTCCTTCATTTTGTAGTATTGCGAATTCCCCTGCGTTAGGCCCCGATTGATAGATCGCGACTCCTTGCAGCGTTGGGGAAAAACTAGTGTCTCCGAAGGTAATCCACCCCTTGCCATCTTGCCCGAAATTAGTGTCGAGAGTGCCATCGACATTGAGCCGTACAACTGCCTGTTGAGTCACACCATAGTCGATTTGCCTAGTCCCCACGAGTAGCAGCTTATCGCGATTCGAAGCTGTCGGCGATTGATATACGGCACCAGCAAAAAACCGGAAATTTAGGTTGTCTAGTCGAAACGAAACGACTCCATTGTTACCAAACGTTGGATCAAGCATTCCATTGGGAAGGTATCGAACCGCTTTCACTCCGGCATCGCCGTTCGGTGGACTTCCAAATAGAAGCAGCCTGCCGTTGGAGTCGAGCATTGAATCCGCAGTCGACGTCCCGAATGCATTGAGAACAGTATCCGGTATATCGGTGATGGCTTGACCATCTTGATCGAAAGTAACATCTAGCGGCCCGGTTTGAGCTGGGTACAGTGGTTGTTTGTCATTGTCGACGATCGTACCGAGTCCGTAGTTGTCCAGTAGAGCAGTACTGCCCGTTGGGTCGGACAAGATGACCGCATAAGTTTCGTCGCGTTCCATCAGCAAGTCTCCTAGAACCGTGACGGAAATCGTTTTACTTGTTTCGCCGGGCTGGAAAGTCAACGTCCCTGAGTTGACAACCACATCGGCAGCAGAAGCGGTCCCACTTAAGACCACGGACAAATGGACAGTACTCACCGTGTGAAGTGGATGATCCATTGTTACACTAAACGCAGCGGACTGTGGGGAATTTGCCCCTTCGACAACCGTCGAGTCCGTGATAGAAAACTTCGATGGAACTTTATTTTCGAAACCTACGAGATCTTCAAAGGCAAGCTCGCGCACAAGATCGAACTTCAAAGAATCGACATGATCGTTATCCGAAATGAGCGTATTTAAACCGTACCGCAGATTCTGCCAATCGTTATAGTCGGTGAGTGTTTCACCACTACTTCGATTCCACGATGTCAAGCCATTTAAATCCCGCGAAACAACGTCGGATGTGTCGCCATCATGATTGATGTCAACGGGACCGGAGGCGTTCACGAGTTTCAAATTAGGGTACGGTGAATTTACCGGCCCGATTGCAACATGCCCATTGGCCGTCGATCCCAATCCGGCGGTCTCAGAAATCGCCGATTCGTTGATGGAAGGCAGAGTGCCACTTGAATAGTCTAATCGCCATGCGTTTTCATCATGCAATCGCGAAGTCGGCAAGACCCAGAGTGAATTCATAACGCTGGGATAGTTGGGTTTGAAATCTGGTGATTCAAAACCACTAACCTCGTTTGCCGAAAAATTCCCTCCACCATTAAATAATCCAAGCGAATGACCAAGCAGGTGCATGAAGACGGATGCTTGTTCATCCGGATAGCCGCCGCGTTTCGTCGGATCCGTTGCCGAACCAGGGAAAGCGCCTAACGTCACCGCAAATCCACCTGCACTGTAGGCTCGACCAATCAGACCGCTGACTGCGCCGGGAGCATCGATCCCACGATCATCAGCAATCGTGTCTGCGAACATCGCGTATCGTTCATAAGAATTCTTTAGTCGCCCAGTAGATATTGCTCCTCGGATCGCGTTTTGGAAATGCGAGAGTCCATTCTGATCGCGAGGATCACCGTCATCCAACGCACCATTGTTGTTGTCGTCCTCGCCTGAATCCAAGACACCATTCGCATTACGATCTTCACCCAAGGCGTCGCTTGGATTACTGCTTTGGCCGTCAGACGTCCAATCCTCTAAAGGTAAACTTGTATTGGCGTAGCGAATGTGAAGTTTGATCCCAGAAGTACCGTTAGGGTTCGCAACAGGTGCCCGTGCGAAAGCGTCAACGACCAAATCGAGGGATGTTGCATTGAACGAGTGGCCATTGATAGTCCATTCGCCGCCACCGAAATACGTTCCGTTTCCGCTGCT
>JANOAI010000170.1:0-21245 GCA_031411055.1 Pirellulaceae bacterium | reverse complement strand
CAGTTCTCACGTGGGTGTAGCGTTTTTTCAACGCGATTGTAGCCGAGCTGCGCAAGCAGCCGGGTGTATTGCCGCTTGCCGAAGGCTCGTCCGGCCTGGCAAATCCGACCTTCGAATGCGCCGGGCTGCTCGCGCAGCACCGCAACCATTTGGAATTTACTCGCTACACCTATTCAAGAATTGCTCTAAACAGTCGGGTTGGTCGTAGTGGAATTCTCCAAAATTCCCTGTGCTCATGGAATTCTGGCGAATCCCACTATCCAAGAATTAAGCCTTGAAGACGCACTAGTCCGACTTTTCGGACCGATCCATTTTACCGATCGCCTTGTATGACCTCAGCATCATCCCAACACCGGCGGCGAATAGTGCTAGCACCAGCAAGAGGTACGAAGCGCGGAAATTGAAGAAAAAGGTCAGCTGGCTGAGAATTTCGACAACTAAAATGCCGAGTCCAGTCCACATGAGGTACCAAGCCCAGGCTGGTCTCGCGTCATAAAACAACGCAATCACGCCAAGAAAAAACGGCACAAAAACCAAACCCATCGAAGCGGTTCCAAAGCCCCCTTCACCCATTCCACGATAAAGCATCCCGGTTACGAGCCCGCTACCTCGTGACGTTACCTGAACCGAATTGAAGAAAAAATAGAGCGAACCAATCGATAGCACAAATCCGATCGTGAATAGACCGATACCGCCATCCGTTCCACCAGAACCACGCATAGACAATTGCCTTTAAAAATCTCACCATTCAAATCATAGTCGGTTCAACGGAAAGTCGGGCGTTCCAGCTTACTTTTCGAAGCAACTCGATTCAGAGTATCCTATCCGAATGTCACAACCACTCGAAGTCGAACAGAAGTTTCGTATTGCAACCCATGAGTTCCTGCTATCAAAGCTGCGAGCGATAAATACCACCGAATTGCCTGAGGAGCGGCATTGCGATACCTACCTGCAGCATCCTTGCCGCGATTTCGGACAAACGGGTGAAGCTTTGCGAGTTCGCGAGGTCAACGAGAATGCCGTGGTCACCTTCAAAGGTCCGCGTCAGCCCGGAACAGTTAAAATACGGTCTGAAATTGAACTCCCGCTGGTCGGTGGTACGCGTGTGGGGTGGATGGATATCTGGTTGGCGCTGGGATTCAAGATCGTGGCTCAGGTGCATAAAGTGCGTCGACCCTTTGCGATTTGCTTTCATGGGCAAAATCTTCACGTGACGCTGGATGAAGTGGAAAGACTCGGAAAATTTGTCGAAGTCGAGGGACTCGTCAAAGACCCACGTAATGTCGAGCTTGTGCAGCAGGCCGTTTTGGCGTTGGCTACCGAGCTGGGGCTGACAGAAATCGAGCCTCGCAGCTATTTACGGCAAATTCTTGAAATTGGCTAGCAAATCAATACTTTACTATTTCGATCAGATTTGTAATATTTGAATTGCAGGGTTTCAGTTTTTGAGCTGAGCTGCCGAATTTCTCCGTAGATTCGAACAGAAAGCGACCTAACTCGTCGATCGAGTCAACCTGGTTGGTTTCGAATACAAAGCCTGAAACCGTTGACGGATATTGGAGTGGCGAAAAAGAAAAATGGATGATCCTCAAGGAGCGTTAGCAGCTGATCCACCCTTGATTCCTACGGAAGCATTTTTGGCGGAACTGGCTTGGGAAAGTGAGAAGCTTGAGAAGGCATCGCCGCAGGAGATTCTTCGCTGGGCGGTGAGTCGCTACGGGAAGCGTTTCACGATGGCAACGGCTTTTGGTCCGGAGGGGATGACGATTATCCATATGCTGGCTGAGTTTGCGCCAGAAACGCCCGTTTTCAATCTCGACACGGGCTATCAATTCAAAGAAACGCTTGAGCTTCGGGAGCGGGTCAAAGAGCGCTATGGGATCGAGGTCGAACTCAAACGACCAGTCTTGAGTGTGCAAGAATACGAACGGATCAATGGTGGGCCGGTTTATACGAATGAACCGAGTCGTTGCTGCGGTGATCGCAAGATTGTCGTTCTTCGTGAAGCGGCCAAAGGGATGTACGCTTGGGCGAGTGCCATTCGTCGAGATCAGAGTCCTGACCGGGCGGTGGCGCCGATTGTCGGCTGGGACAAAAAATTCCAGTTGGTCAAGGTGAGTCCGTTAGCCAATTGGACGAAAAAAGATGTTTGGGGCATGATCACGAAGGAAGACATTCCCTACAACCCACTGCACGATGCGGGGTATATCAGCATTGGTTGCTGGCCATGTACTCGCGCGATAGGTCTAGGCGAAGACGAGCGAGCGGGGCGATGGAGTGGAACGGGCAAGACTGAGTGCGGGCTTCATACACAGGATTAGCTATGACCTTACGGGCAAAATCTCATTACGCCGCGGTTGCAATGTTGGAATTGGCTGTTCGGGCTGAGGAACCGCAACCGATTTCGGTGCGAGACATTGCGGCGGAACACGACGTTCCGCTGGCATTTCTCAATCAGATTTTTCAGCAACTCAAGGTCGCGGGCCTCGTTACCAGCGTACGTGGTTCGGCAGGGGGATATCGACTACAACGTTCTGCATCTATGATTACGCTGGCTGAAATCATTGATGCTGTTTCACCAAACATGCGTACGCCTAGTCAGACGCCGCGTTCTTTGATCAACCAAGTGCTTGAGCAAACTTGGGAAGCGTTGGAACAGGCGAATCACGATCGCTTAGATGCATTTCGGCTTGATCAACTTGTGCAGGAAGTCACTCGTTCACAGGAAGGAATGTTTTACATCTAAAGGGCCTCATCTTGTCGGTTTCAAATGTACGCAGTTTCATGGCTGAAGCCTTTGGCACGGGTTTGTTGGTTTTTATTGGGCTCGGGGCCGTTCACGCCGCCGTGCTCACTGGGGCTCAGCAAGGGGTTTGGCAAGTCGCGATTGTCTGGGCCTTAGGGATCGCGGCCGCTATTTACTGTACCGACAATGTCAGCGGAGCTCATCTCAATCCGGCGATAACGATCTCGCTAGCGTTATGGCGAGGTTTTGCATGGTCTAAGGTGCCGCAATACATTCTTGGGCAAGTGCTGGGAGCCCTGTTGGCCGCATCGCTTCTGTTTTTGATTTTTGCTCCGTATTTGGCCGCTCGAGAGACGAAGCTTGGCGTTGTTCGGGGAAAACCTGGCAGCGAACTGACGGCCATGTGTTATGGCGAATACTTCCCTAACCCTGGTAGTTTGCCGTCGGACAAACGTTACTCCGAAGCGGCCCATCGCGATTTAGAGAGTCTTGTTTCGCCTGTACAAGCTTTTTTTTGCGAGACCATTGCGACCATGATTTTGGCAATCGTCGTTTTCGCAGTAAGCGACCCTAACAACAAATCAGCTCCACTCGCCAACCTAGGCCCGGTGATGGTGGGATTAACGGTCGCTTGTCTGATTTCAATTTTTGGCCCGTTGACGCAGGCTTGTTTCAATCCCGCGCGAGACTTTGGGCCTCGCTTATTTACTTATTTCGCCGGCTGGGGAGAGATTGCGTGGGCCGTTCAAGGATCACTTTCTTGGCTAACGGTCTATATCCTTGCGCCGGTTGTGGGAGCTATACTGGGGGGCGGTTTTTATCGATCCGTCCTTCAACTCCCTCCGTCTCATACAACCTCATGAATCCTCGTTTTATTCTCCTCGGTGGGTTTCTCGGCGCAGGAAAAACGACTACCGTTGCTCGCCTAGCCAAGCATTTTACGTCACAAGGTTTGCGAGTAGGGATCGTCACGAACGATCAAACAACCGATTTGGTGGACACGCAAAGTTTAAGATCGCAAGGGTTTGATGTCGGCGAAGTGGCAGGGGCTTGTTTTTGTTGCAGTTTTGATGAGCTTACCTCGACCGTCGATCGACTCGCTCATTTCAATCCACCGGATGTGATCATCGCGGAACCGGTCGGCAGTTGCACCGACTTGGTTGCGACCGTCATTCGACCCTTGAACGCCGTCTATGAACGTCCGATGGAGATGGCACCCTACGGTGTCCTGCTCAAGCCAAGTCATGGGCTCAAGATTCTTCGCAATGAACCTGGGACTGGGTTTTCTCCGAAGGCGGCTTACATCTTTACTAAGCAGCTTGAAGAAGCCGACTTCATGGTGATTAATCGTATCGATGAGTTGTCATCGGAAGTCGTGTCGGAACTGGAGATGCGGCTGAAGGATCAATTTCCTGGTCGCCCAATTTTAAAGATGTCAGCCAAGAGCGGCCTCGGCTTTGATGGGTTTATCAAACAGCTTTCCACGCCTGGCAATTACGGCCGACGTGTCCTTGAAATGGATTATGATTTGTACGCTGAAGGAGAGGCCGAGCTTGGTTGGCTCAACTCGCAGTCTCACGTTGAATCTACGACTCCGTTTAGCCTCGATGCCATGTTGCTCCGTATTGCAGAACGTCTGTCCGAAACGTTGGCCGAAGCGGAAGCCGAAACGGCACATCTCAAAGTAATCGGATTATGGGATAGCCACTACGCAGTCGCAAATCATGTGAGTAGCTTCACGAAGCCGGAGCTTTCACTCCCATCGCATGCGACTGTTTCCCAAGCCGAGATCGTGGTCAATGCCCGGGTGGCAATCGATCCAGTCGAGTTGGAAACCATTGTCCGAGCCGACCTAGATGCTTTGAGTACCGAATTTGGATTGCGCCTTCGTATATCGACGATGCAGAGTTTCCGTCCCGGTCGCCCTGTTCCGACCCATCGAATCCCTGCTGATGTCTAAACGCAAGCCGCATCGTGTTCGAATCGAATTCAGGAAGAGTCATCAATCGAAGACTCGCGATGATGCAGATCTCACCAATGACTACCTCGAGGCAGAAGGCGAGATGGACACGGTTAATCGCGAGCGTGTCAGTGGAAAAGGAGCCACGACGCGTCGTCGAACGGTCGTTGTGGATGGCGATAGTTCGGGTTCAGCCGATAAACTGGAACAAGTCGAGCTGAGTATCGAGAATGATCGAACGCTTCAGGGAATGGTCCTTCGCGTTCATGGGCTTGATTGTGTTGTCCGCGTTCCATCCGGTGATATTTATCGATGTGCCGTGCGAAGGCTGCTTAAGAACGTGGCGACCGATCAGCGACACGTCGTCGTTGCGGGCGATCGCGTTACCTTTCGTCCCGAAGGTACCGCCCAAGGGTTGATTGTCAGAATTGAGCCGCGCCGAGGAACGCTTTCTCGAACCAGTCGTAAACGTCGCCATGTCATCGTGGCCAACGTCGACCAGATCGTCATCGTTACCTGCGCGGCGGAACCGACCATCAAACCCAATTTGATTGACCGATATTTAATTACAGCCGAACAGAATCAGCTGGATGCGAGCATTGTCATCAATAAATGCGATTTGATTGAGCCCGCTGAACTGCAGCCATTGATTGGAAACTACGCTCAGTTAGGTTATCGCGTTTTCATGGTCAGCGCTAGCCGTGGGTGGGGAATCGATCGGCTCAATCGTCATTTGGCGACGCGTCAAAGCGTGATCGTTGGTCAGAGCGGTGTTGGAAAGTCTTCGATCTTGAACGCGATCGAGCCGGGGCTAAAGCAACGAGTGCAAGCCGTTAGTCAAGATAACGACAAAGGGAAACACACGACCACGACGGCCGAGGTTTTTCCGCTGAGTCTGGGTGGCTCGATCGTCGACACCCCTGGCATTCGACAGTTTCAGCTTTACGATATCGCGGGTGCGGAAATCGCCGGTTTGTTCCGTGATTTTCGACCCTTTGCATCCCATTGTCGCTATCCAAATTGCAATCATCTTCACGAAAGCGATTGCGCTGTGAAAGATGCGTTGGCCGATCATCGACTGGATGTGCGACGCTATGACAGTTATTGCCAGATACTTGAAGGTTTAGACGAGGAGTACAGCTGATGAATGAAAACAAACTCTCGCCTGTTGGTTTTAAAAACGTTTCCCAAAACCTTAGCCCCTCACCCCCCGGCCCCCTCTCCCCGAAGCGGGGCGAGGGGGAGAAATACAGTATTGAGATAGGCTCTAAATCTCCGATTTGGATTTACTCGGTTGTTTTGGTGACGGTTTTCGGACTGGCTACGTTTGTTGCTTTGTTCGAATTGGCACATTGCCAAGAGACATCTCCTTACTACAAAGATCCGGCTGCGAAACAATACGATCTATCGGCGCGTGCCAGTGAGATCGATCCCAAGGCGAAAGCTCATCCTGAGATCGGATTTTTGTTCGAGAAGGATGGAAAGCCGGTGGACATCCAAAATGCTTGTGTCGATACACGCGTCTATCCTCAGGGTAAGCTCGTTATCTGGTTGATGGGAGCGAATAATACTTTGTTCGAACGGGTGACGGGCTACGGTTTTCATGCGATTCGCGTTCACTACGCCAACGGTTGGTTTGATAAGTTTGGTAAGGAGCCGCCTCCGGCTGACGAGCAGCATCTGGGCAAAATTCGATTGGAAGCGGCCACGGGTGAAGATTTTTCGGATCTGGTCGATATCCCCAAGCCAGACGGGATGAAAGAACGGGCGCGTCAGTTCGTCATCTGGTTAGCGAAAGAGAATCCCGTTGGGCAGTGGGAGAAATTTCTGACCCCCGATCGCCAGGACGTTCGATGGGATCGAGTGATCATTTGTGGATCATCGCATGGCGCTACAACTTCTGCCAGGTTCGCCATTCATCAGAAAGTGGACCGCGTGGTTTTGTTCTGTGGGCCTCGCGATCAATACGAAACATGGCAAGCTCTCCCTTCGGCAACGCCAAAGAATCGATTCTTTGCCTTTAGTCACGTGCTCGATGGGGGTTGGACCGGGGATCACTATTGCCGATCGTGGGAGCTAATGGGTTTACAAGAATTCGGGCCGGTCGTAGATGTGGATAAGGTATCATCGCCGTACGCCAACTCGCGTCGTTTAATCACCGAGGCTGATGTGAAGAATGATGCGAAGCGAGCTCACAGCAGTGTGACTCCCGGTAGTGCGGCCGTCAAAGATGCATCGGGAAAGTACATTCATGAAGCGGTTTGGAAATACCTTTTCACCCATCCCGTCGATGAAGTCGGAGTTGCCTCGCCGCTTGAATCCGACTGCGAGAAGGATTTGCGTTCCAAGAAGAAATAGTTGCCTCATGCGTGCGGGATTTTGAGGTCCGGCGTGGACGTAAGGAAAAAACTTTGTAGCGGAACGTCGCAAGCCCAATGCCACTGACTTTCCCGATTTCTTTGTAGCGGAACGGTGCAAGCCGTCCGGTTCCTCAACATTTTCTCGCACTGCACCGGACGGCTCGCGCCGTTCCGCTACTAAAATCCACGCCATTTGAGCGAGCTGCAGACTCTCCGCATCCCGCAAAGTCAACGCAGCTTAATAAGTCGGTCTTTGACGATCGTGTCGACGGGCGGATTCGGCGTCAATTTGTTTTGCTGTCCCCCCGATAATAACCTGTGAAACGCGATCATGGATGGTGCGTCCTCTTGGCCAATTCGGGCCCTAGGAAACGGACTGTCATGCGGCATGCTCGCTGAAGTCACGAATCAATCATTGATCGTTGAGCTTCAACCAAGCCCTAGTTCGTTCAGGATAGGAGTTCCAGAACAATGAAAATTACACGGATGGCGCTAAGCGCAATGATTGCCAGCGCTTGCTTTGCAGGAACATCGTCGGACGTTTTTGCCCAATCGACACAGTCTTCGATTCAATTGGCTTCCTACAGCGATTGTGCCCCCTCAGCTTGTGCCCCAAGCTGTGACAACTCAAATGGCTGTGGCGACAACGCCTGCGACGGACTCGGCTGTGGAGCAGGCTTTGGCTTGCTCAATCACTGCTGTGACCTTGGCGAGCCATGGAAGCTGTGCTGCGGCGATGTTTGCGGTTGGAAACTTGGTGGATGGTCGAACGTCGGCTACCACTCGGCCAAAACCAATTACAACTTCAACAACTATGACGGAAGAACTCAGCTTCAACAGCAATGGTTCTATGCGGAGAAGGTTGCGGACGGAAGTTCTGGTCTTGGGTTCGGGGGACGCGTCGACTACCTCTACGGTACCGATGCGCCTGATACTCAAGCCTTCGGTATTCCTAATGGCCACTGGGATAACAGTTGGGACCATGGAACCGGGATTGACCCAACGACAGGTCTGCCGAGCACAAACCTCGGTTACGGCCATGCTATGCCACAAGCTTACGGCGAAGTCGCCTACGGTGATTTGAGTGCCAAAGTCGGTAAGTTCTGGACAATTATAGGTAACGAAGTTGTCGCGGCTACCGGCAACTTCTTCTATAGCCGTCAGTTCACCTTCTACAACGCTGAGCCTTTCACTCACACCGGTGCATTGACGACCTACAACGTCGACGATGACACTCAACTGTACAATGGTTGGGTTTCCGGTTGGGATTCGGGTTTCGAGCGCAACGGTAGCGCTTACCTCGGTGGTTTCAAGCGTAAGATGAGCGATACAACAACGCTTCTCTATGCGAACACCTTGGGTCGATTTGGCAAGACGATCGGCGAAGATGGCTATCTTCATAGCGTCATCCTCACCGAAGCACTATCGGACAACCTAACCTACATCTCGCAATCGGACCTACTTTACACCACGAATGCAGGTGGTGGACCACAACGTAACACCTACGGCAACATCAATTACTTGATCTACAAGGTCAACGATTGTGTCTCCTTGGGTCAACGTTTCGAGTGGTTCAACTACGGCGGAGCTGGTTTCCAAAATCGTCGCAACGACGATTTGTATAACTACACCGTGGGCATGAACTATCGAGCCACGGCCAATATGATGTTGCGTCCTGAAATGCGATACGTATGGGATCACAATTCGGCGCCTGCGTACGGCTGGCTTGAGAGTGGTAAAACCGCTCAAGCGATCCTCGGAACCGACATGATCTTCACCTTCTAAGATCGTTCGATTGAAGCTCACAATTTGACAACGTCTTAGTAGAGCATTGAGATTCTGCTAGGACTACAAAAGACCCAGAGAAGAAAGCTCGGCTGATTGCAAAATCAGCCGAGCTTTCTTTGTTTTACAAGTTAAGTCGGCAGGCCGCTGATTCTGCTCGGAGACTGGCGGGATTGCTTGCTCGCTACTGGTCTCGATAGACTTGGGTGCTTTCTTCTTTGACAACGGGCGTTGACCGGAGCTTACTTTTGACGTGAGCTCGAACTATTTGGACTCCTTCGCGATCAAGGCGGACCGCAAAGCGATATAGCTGTTGATCTTTCGCTCGCATTTGCGGAATGGGTTCGAAAACGAGTCCTTGGGCCGTTTCTTTGTAAGCAACCGGTGCGTTGACTTGCAAGACTTTGGCTCCCTGCGGGAGCTCGATCATGACTTGAACGTCTTCATCCACGCGTGTTCCGGTATTGGTTAAACGAACGAGGTAGGTCGTCTGCCCATTGGTTTCGATTGGGTCGTTATCGTCTTCGATCGTGAAAGCCAGTTCGCTCTGGCCTTCGATGCGGACTTGTTTTTCGGTAGGCTTCGATTCGATTCCGACGGCTCGACACTGCAAGCGGATGGCGAAATCCCCTTCTTCGACCGGGAGCAAAGTCATCTCCGTCGTGGCGGTCGATCCAACCGGGAGCTCTTCAAGCGACCAGCTTACCGCATGTTGATCGGCCAGGTACTCGCCGTGATTGCCGGACGAGTTGTACTGCATGCCTCGCGGCAACTGGGCCATGATCTCGACATCGAATGCGGTCGAGGTTCCCTCGTTGGTAACGCTAACCTGATAGGTTGCCTGACGTTCGAGATAGCGTAGTTTGGGACCAGAAGATTCGATGCGGATTTTTGGCGATACGATTTCGATATCCGCCACGGATTCTCCAACCGACGTATTGGACGCAACAGCGCGCATGATATTTTTTGTTTGGCCGGGTTCGGCAGCGACCAGCTCCAGGTCTGTCGATTTCGATTGACCAGGTGCCAAATCGCCAAGTGGTACGCCGAGAGTCGTCCCCATGGGATGACGAAGTCCACGCGGGACATCTTCTTCGATCGCTACACCCCGGGCAACACCGGTACCCTCATTGATCACCGTGACGCGGATTTGAACTGGCTTACCCAGAAGAACATTTCGCTCGGTTACTTGCTTTATGACCAGTTTCGGTTGTGTGCTGACTGTTCGTACGGATGCTTGTGCCGCGAAGTTGACGCTAGCAACGCTTCCAATTTCTCCTTCCGTTTCCGGGATCAACTCGACCGTCAGGACTTGTTCGCTGCCAGCCGACATTTCGCCGAGCGACCAGATCAACGTTCCATCCGAGCGATGTTCGGCGGGAGGATTGGTTTTCGATAGCTTGGTACCGCGCGGGACAGAATCGACGACCGAGACTTCGTAAGCCGTAGCATTGCCGACATTCCGAACGATCAGACCAAAGGAAGCTGGCTGTCCAACTTGGACTTCTTCCGGAGCTCTCTTTTGAATCTGAAGACTTGGGTTTTGAGCGCCGTCCATTTGGCGGCTACCAGGGGCCGAACTCACCAAAGAAGCAAGTTGTGGTTTTGTTCTCGCCGAATTCTGCGAATAGTCGTTGGTGGAAGGATTCACCGGCACACTCCGTGGCAGATCGCGTGTTGGGGCCGGTAGGGGCTCAGTTCGCTGGGTGGTTCTGTTGTCGGAGTAAGGGGGTGAGTTCTGAGGCGGCAATAAATTGCCAGGCGCGTTGGTCGCGGATGGAAACGAAGGGGGGGACGTTGGAAACGACGGAGGGTACGAGGGGGCTAACGAGTTTGGTGTCGTGGAAAGGGGAACATTTCGATTGGCGTCAGGCAAGATGGCTGGCATGGGTGCGATCGGGGTTGGGTTCGCTGCGGGTTGACCCGGTGAGCCAGCGGCGTTCGGTGAAGAAAATCCATTTGGTGATGGCGCTGGTATGTAGGGAGTCGTTCCCGCAACGCCTGTTGGCGGATTCGAATTGGGAATCGAAGGAGCAAAACCGGTGGCTGGGGAATTCTGATTGGCGGGGAGGGACGTTACGTTAGGCAACGGAGCCAAGGGATTCGGAAGCGCCATCGTTGGGGCGGGCTGCACCTCATTTCGTTGCAACGGAGGAGGCAACAATCGCGGCGTGTTGGAAGCGCGATTGGCTGTGGTCGGCTCGTCTATCCTTTGTTGGCCAACTGCTTGAACGACGCTCGATTCATCGACTGAGACCGATGCGATGTACGGGGCATCGTTCATCGGAAACGATGGCGGCTCGTCCAGCTGAGTGATGACTTCCGCCGATTCGTTATCAATGGGTGCATGGAAAGCTGGTTTCGCTTCCGAAATGGTCCTCAAATGATTGAGCGGCGCGGCCAGCGTCGGCTCAGGGCCGAGCGCAAACGTCAATGGCTCTGGTGTTTGATTGGCGTAATCGGGTTCAGCTGAGTCCAGCACCGAGGCGCGCTCACGCGAATCTCGTTGGGCAACGGCTATGGCGAATATCGCCAATCCCATGGTCAGCAAGACCATAGCTCCGGCAATTGCGTATCGTTTCATGTCCAGCAACATCCTTGTCTTGTTGGACTGCGAAAGAGTCAGAAATATTCCAACCCTTCAGATACACATTTCGATCGTCAAACGATAGAGCAGTCAAAGTCAATGGCTAGCAAACTATCCGGTCACACCGGCCGGATTGAAGTAGTCCGGTTCATGCTCGGCCATCCATTTAATGTTGCAGCCGATGCTTGGCTTCTGAATGGTTGAGACTGGTTTTTCGGCCAGCAAACAGTCGAGCGCTTCGCGCAGATCTTTTCCGGTTAACGGTCGATCTGTATTTGGGCGGCTATCGTCCATCTGGCCGCGATAGGCGAGCTTCTGATTCGAGTCGAAAACAAAAAAATCGGGGGTACAAGCGGCTCGATAAGCTTTTGCAACGTCTTGCATCGCGTCGAACAGATACGGAAAGGTATATCCCCGGCGTTCGATCTCAACTTTCATCATCTCGACCGAATCATCGGGATGGGCCTCGACGTCGTTGCTGTTGATGCCAACAAAGGCAACCCCTTTTGCCTGGTACTCGTCGGAAAGGCGCGCAAGTTCCGGTGCAATATGCTTAACATAAGGACAGTGATTGCACATGAAGACGACGACCAAGGCTTTGGCTCCGTGAAGGCTTCCTAAAGAAACGGTCTTGCCATTTGCATCGGGTAGGGAAAACTCGGGGGCTGAAGTTCCAAGTGGAAGCATCGTACTCGCAGTGCGAACCATGGGGCATTTCCAGACAATGTGTTGATCGGTAAGAAGTGGCAAAGCCAATTCGGGGTCTATTTGTTAAACGGTTAAATCGTAGGTGAGAACGGCGCTGCGTCTAGCCGATTTCCCAGGAAAACGGGAGTGATTTCGAAGGCGAGGGAAGTGCGGTACACTTTGGGGGATTCGCAGTTCAATAACACGCTTGTCACACATGAAACCTTTTTTTCGACTGTATGGAAAGAAACGCGGCCATCGGCTAGCGGGTTGGTGGCTAGCTGGACGAGTCGGGGAGGCTTTTTGGTTTGCGACCCTTTTTAGCGTTGGAGTCCTAACCCTGAGCATTGTCTTGGGGCTTCAGCTCTTTTCTCCCGATACAAATGCCTACCGAATCGGGCATGGGTTTTGGTTGCTCGTTTTAATCTCGAGTTTATTCATTGGTATCGGATCGGTCGGTTTTATCTATCGCGTGCTGAGCGTTGCATACAGTGCCGAATATCGTTCCGCGATTGCGAACCGTGGACTGATTCGCAAGGCGGAGCGTCGCACGAAAGGGAAGGCTCCACCGTCGGCGATCCCAAGTTTGCAAGCATTTACCGATAGCCCTGGCGTGCGTCTGTCGTTTCGACTCCCCGAAAATCGTCCCGAAACTCGACAGTTAGTTCTTGCAAGCCTTTTTGTTTTAGCTTGGGATGCTTTGGCTGTACTCATCACGGGTTTTGCCTTAGGTGGACTTCTTCGGGGAAAAGCCGACTGGTTTTTAACGCTGGTTGCCGTCCCCTTTTTCCTCTACGTCGGCTTTCGCGTCAGCCGATGGTTCTTTCTTGAATTTCGTCGTGCCACAGGAATCGGGCCAACGACGATTGAAATAGATGAGCTACCCCTCATTGGTGGTAACGAATATCACCTTAGCTTGGTTCAATACGGAAAATTGGCGATGAAAAAGTTGTCAATCACGCTAGTCTGCGAAGAGGTTGCGACTTATCATTTCGGCACCGATACACGGACGGAGCGACACGAGGTGTATCGGCAACCAGTACTCGAACAAGGGCGATGTCGGATCGATTGGGGAAGACCGCTGGAGTTGACATGCAACTTTATGTTGCCCAAGCAACTGATGCACTCGTTCCAAAGTCCGCACAACTCGATTACTTGGAAGTTCACAGTCGAAGGAGAAGCCAGTCGATGGCCATTGTATTGCCGAAGTTTCCCCGTAGTGGTTTATCCAACCGTCTCCAAGGCGAGTCAACCGGTGGAGCATTTGAATCGAACGGCGCCCCCGTCATGATTGAACTCCTTGGCTTTCAACCTGGTTACATGCCCAATGATGAACTCCGGTTCCAGTTCACGATCCGTGACTTGGATATTGAATCGATCTCCGCGATCGAAGCTTCGGTCGTTTGGGTTACCGATGGCAAAGGCAGCGAAGACCTTGGCGTCCACTACTTCCAAAGACTGACGGGCGAGGCCATTAGTGGCCGAGATTGGTCGGAGTCGCAAACGCTTTCGACCATTCTTCCCGAATCACCTCTTAGCTACGAAGGTCGTCTCCTCAAGATCCGTTGGCTCATCCGAGTGCGGATTTACCTGAACGATGGAAACGAACTCGTTACTCAAGAGCCATTCTCTCTTGGGACGAAAACCAGCTAGATTGAGTTAGGCTAGTCGCTTTGTCGTTTTAGTCACACGCCGATATCTTCATTCCAAAGGGTCGGATGTCTGGCGACGAAATCCCGCATCAAGGCTATGCAATCCGGATCGTCAAGCAAATCAATTAGGATGCCGCGCGATCGAACGTAAGCTTCAGGGCCTTGGAAATTTACGTTTTCGCCGATGACCACGCGCGGAATCTTGTAAAGTAATACCGCGCCACTGCACATATCACAGGGCGATAAGGTCGAGTACAAAACGGATCGTGCATAGTCTTGGCTTGAGAGTCGTCCGGCCCGTTCAAGGCAATCCATTTCGGCGTGCCGAATCACGCTTCCCATTTGGACTCGTTGATTGTGACCCCGCGATACGATCTCGCCGTCGATCGCCAACACGGATCCGATCGGCAAGCCCCCTTCCTTCATCCCAGCGAGTGCTTCGAGATAGGCTTCGCGCATCAACTCTTGATCCGTCATGATCAATTTCTCTCCTCGTGCTACGAGTCCACTATATTGCAGGATCGATATCGTTTACCGATTGTAGCAAATCATTCAGTCTCGAGCGTGCATCACGGAAGTCAGTTTATCCATCGCCCAAGAAGCAGTATCGCGAAGAATGGCATTCGGGCTTGTAAGGTGTGAGCGGATAGCCGGAGTTGCATCGAGACAATGTTGGTTAGCCAGCGTGATCATGGCATTGCGAATCATCCCAACGCGTTTCGTGCGCCACATGGGTGTTTTGCGAAATCGTTCTCGAAACGCCACGTCATCCATGCCAAGAATTTGGATGAGATCGAGCAGCCTATTTGCGTCGGTCGATTCGAGTTCCGCTTCGGGCGTTGGTCGCGCCATGCGATTCCATGGACAGACTTGCTGGCAAACATCGCAACCGAAAACGTGATTGCCCGTCTTGTCGGCTAGTTCATCGGAAAAGGTTTCACGATACTCGATCGTGAGATAACTAATGCATCGCGTTGCATCCAAAACGTAAGGTTGAACGAAAGCTTGGGTTGGGCAAGCATCAAGGCACGCCGTACATGTGCCGCAATGGTCTGTAGAAAGAGGTGGCGAATCGGATTGAGGAAGCTCCGCATCCACCAAAATCGAAGCCAAGAAAAAATAGCTTCCATGATTTCGATTCAATAGCAGTGTGTTTTTACCAATCCATCCAAGGCCTGCTAACAGAGCAAAATCACGCTCGTGCAACGGAGCCGAATCGACGATTCCTCGCGCTTCGAGGTTCGGCTGCTTCAAACGAAGGGCATGGATCATCTTTTTTAACCGGTCGTGAATCACGTCATGATAATCACGACTTCCCGAAGCGTAGGCGGCAACTTCACCCAGACCGGCGGCAACAGTGCTCCTTGGCTCGCCAATTTTTCGTTGGCTCATAGCTGGTGAATAGGGCATGCCGAGCATAATAAGCGAACGAACTGAGGGTAATACGCCACGGGGATGTCGATAGGCTTCCTTTCGATTGGCCAGGTATGCCATGTCGCCAGCGTAGCCGCGGTCGAGCCACTCCGTGAATTGGTCAAAGCGAGGGGCATCCTGAGCATCGACGATTCCAAAGAGGGGAAAACCGTGCTCGAACGCAAGGTTTTGTAAGTCTCGGAAGGAAAAAGGATCGGATATCATCGAGGCGAAGAGATGTTGAAACAATCTTCCTTGTATGGCTGAAAGGAGTAATTAATCTAAATGATATAACTCATCTTGCCATTAAAACCATCTCTGGGAAGCAACATCATGCGCCGTATTGCTTTATTAGTTCTCTTGTCGACCTCCGCTATTTCTATCGTAACCCAATCGGTTCAAGCTTTTGATCCGGCCTTTGGATTTACGTACGGGTACTCCTTAGGACAAGCCAACCAGTTTCGAAATCGTCTACCTGCGCCCCCTTACTTTGCCGTTTACCCGCCCGTCTACTATGGCGAACGCTATGCTCGTCCATACGGTGAAAGCCCGTTTGCCTCTTGGCCTCTTCTCACCGCAGGCGACGACTATCATCCTCGAGCTGCCCAAACGCCGGCTGTTTACACGAATCCCCATGCGTCGGGCTCGGCACCTTGCACCCGATGTGCGCAGCCAACCGCGGCAGCAAGTGAAATCACGACTGGGAAATTTGTGATGATCGACAACCCCTTTGTGACTGCCTCGTCAGCGCTCGTCGCGAAGTAGGGCTTTTCGCGTCTACGTTCAAAACGTCGACCGTCGCTTCGCGGCTGTGATTTTTTCAATGTCGCCCGCCGCTCCGCGGCGGTAGCGTGCGTAACGAGACGATACGGCTATGTCCCATCCCCTTATTGGTCTCGTGGTAAATAAAATCACAGCCTCGGAGCGAGGGTTTTCGTCGCGGATCGACGAACGATTTTGGACTATGCCTCGTCGGCGTTTTCGAGTCCGTAGTCTTTGAGCTTCTTGTGGAGCGTGTTTCGATTGATGCCAAGTCGCTGGGCGGTTTTCGTCTGGACCTGATTGCATTGGTTGAGAACTTGCGTAATCAACTCTCTTTCCACACAATCGACGATACGCTGATGAAGGTCAGCTGCATCAACCGGAGCGGTGCGAATCCCTTCCGCGACCACTTCTGATGTCAGCTCGCCAAAATCCATCGCTCGGGATTTAGGCGACAAGGAGTGCGATTTCTTGGCGCTGCCACTGACATAGTCGGGAAGTTGATTTAGAGTCAACTCGTCCGAATCGGACATGATCACGGCTCGCTCCACGTAATTTTGTAACTCGCGGACGTTGCCCGGCCAATGATAATCTTGCAAAGCCTGCATGGCTTCGCGTTGAATATGAACCACGTAGCGTTCATTGATGCTGCTGTAATAGCCGAGGAAGTGGGCCACCAAGGCTGGGATGTCGTCGCGGCGTTTACGGAGCGGAGGGATTTCGACCGGAACGACATTCAATCGCCAGTAAAGGTCTTCCCGAAAACGCTCCGCTTCAACTTGCTCGGCCAGATCGCAGTTACTAGCCGCGATAACGCGCGTATCCACCCGAATTGTTTCGGTATCGCCAACGCGTTCAAACTCTTTTTGTTGAAGAACCCGTAGTAGCTTGACTTGGAGATGAGGGGTCGTGCTGTTGATTTCGTCGAGAAAGATCGTTCCCGTATGAGCCGCTTCGAAACGCCCGGTGCGGTTGTTGACGGCACCGGTAAAAGCGCCTCGCACATGCCCAAACAACTCGCTCTCCAACAAGCTTTCGCTCAAGGCACCGCAATTGACTTTAATAAATGGTCCGGTGCGACGAAGACTGAGTCGGTGAATCGCGTTGGCGATCAATTCTTTCCCGGTCCCAGTTTCCCCGAGAACCAAAACAGAAGCGTTGGTTTTTGCAACACGGCGAGTAAGTCGAAAGACTTCTTCCATCGCGGCCCCGGCACCAATGATACCGCTGATCGGGCCAGCCGAATCTCGTGCGTCATCAAGTGGTTCAAATCGGGGCATAAACAGTTTGCAATAACAGAGTAAGAAAAAAACGGCAGAATAAGTTGTAAGTCGAATCGTACGCTTAAACCCAATCCAACACGACGCGCCAGCCAGTGGTTGCCTTCATGGAACGACGAGCGTGCGCTTCGCATTCGTAGGGCGTGTCACTAAGCCGCTGGCTTATTGAATAGTTTCGGCCAGCGTTCGAAAGGTAATTCGGTCGATCGAATCGAGCATTGGGACGGTTGAGTTTTGTTGTAGGTTTTGGAGCATTTGCGTGGTCGTTTCAAGATTCGTAGTTAAGATCCCGTATTCGATGCTCGGAAGGCCATCCGACTTTACGAGGGCTCGATCACCAGTTGAAAACGTGTCGGTCATGACGACGATAGGAATCGCTTTCAATCGAGGGGATGTTCGCATTCGTTGAATGAGCTCGTAAAGCTTCATTTCAAGGACTCGATCGACAATGAAGATCATCTCAATCGGTTCCGGCCCCTGGACAAAGCGGATCGTATCGCGGGCATTGGAAAAAACGACGCTTCGCACTGCAAGTTGACTCAAGTGTTTGGTCAAAGCGTCGCACCTTTCCGACGCGCCACCGACGACGACTGCCAAGGATTTTCCTTCCAGCTTTCCAGCCTCGGCTTGAACTGCCCGAAAGGCATTTCGATGCACCGCATCCATGTTCGAGATACCAAAATCTTTGACCGTGATGGCGGCTTGATACCGTACCGCGGGCACGCTTGACTGTAGGCCATTGGCAAGTGACTTTTGCAAAGCCGGTGAGGGAACCGTGACTCGAGTCCGTATGGCGGTCGCCAATTGCAGTAAACGAAGTTCAGCCCCCGGAAGTGACTGTTTATTGGCACTGTCGAGCGCTGCAATGAAAATCGATTCCCAATCACTCGAAGAATCGGTTTGTCCTCGACTAAAACTTCGGATCGTTTCGGACGGTTCGATCTCGATGCGCGGTACTACGTGAAAATGCCTTTCCATCGCGATCGACTGAGCGAGTCCGGCATCCACCGACGAAGACTGAGGAAGCCTGAGGAGCAAATCGGCAAACTGATAAGCCCGTTCGAGATGCCAACCCGCTTCGGTGTCGGATTCCGATTTCATTGTTTTGTCGTCAGTCGACCATCGCCAAATAATATTGGTTCGATGGGATGTCTCTTTTTGGAGCGTCTTGTACGCGACGAGTTCAGATTTCATCGCATCCACGATGTAGCGTTGAACCGTCGCCATCGACGGAATGGCTTGACCGGCCGGCGATAACGCTTTGGAGAGCACTGGATAAACCGTACTCTCTGGGGGAACAGAATAGAGACCGGCAGAAATTTCGTGAATATAAGCTCCCCCTGCAACGCGGGCGGCTATTTGAAGGAACCGTTGCCGAGCGTTGGTATTCGAAGTCGCAATCGCTGCCTTGAGGGCATCTTCGCCACTCTTGCCCATCGTCATGATTAATTCTGAAACGATGGGCGGCGGAGTGGAATCGGTTGTTGCGATGGACTGCATGAGCGCGGAAAGGCCTTCTTCGCCTGCCGATTGGATCGCGAGCACACCACGCTTGCGATTTGCAAGTGTATCACCATTCAGATTCCGAATCCCATCTGCCAAGACGTTTGGATCACGCGTCGCCTGAGAAGCTCGATCAATGACACGTCGTATCGTTGCGAGTTGGTCCTTATTCAGATCCGAGTCACGTGTTTCCAACGATAGCCATGTTTCAAGGCCTGTGGCTCGGACTATCTTGTTGGCCGTCGCATCGTCTATGTTCTGCTTGGCAAGCTCATCAAGATAACGCGCCGCTTCCTTCCATCGCTCGATTCGCTTCATGTAAAGAATCGCTTTCCCAATCTCGACCGGGGTCCGGGGAGGATTGTTTCGAAGCGAAGAAACAACCGGATGGGAGTCCGTCAGCGGTGTGGTGGAAGACGATGTCGGTAAGGGTGCCAACGCTCCCGGATCGGTTGCCGCCGGAGTTGCAGTAGTTGGGGTCCCAAAGGGATCGCTGGTTTGCGAAAGACCGGGCAAAACCAAAAAACAAGAAACGAAACACGACACCACCAACCCATAGACGTGTTGGATTGTAAACCGGAATACATCCGCTGGAATTGCCATTACGAGTCGTGAGCGGGGCTTCCTTCGCGTTGCCGGAAACGCCGTCCTCTCACGGGCCGGAAATGCCGACCTCTCCCACGGAGACGTGGGCGACATAACCCTCCATGGGGCAGTCTTGGTCCCGTTATTTGAAGGATTCAGACTCATGATGGCTTCGCTCCCAACTGTTCTTGCCAATATGCAACTTGTTCGGCCACGCGATCAGGATGGCTTGATCCATACGATTGATACGAGGCGACCGAACCCTCAATTCCCAAACAGGCTCTTACCGAACCATCAAGCGAGGCGTCGACCGACGAGATCTCATCGTCGGTGAGTTCCTTCAGTTCCACGCCACGTTTGCGAGCGATTCCGACGAGTGAGCCAACCCAATGGTGAGCCGTGCGTTGTGGGACACCTTGCTTCATCATGAATTCCATCAGCGTCGTTGCATCGAGGTAGCCTTGATTCAAACGGGCACGAATCGATTCGGCTTGCAGTTCCGCCCCTTCGACGATGGGAATCGCTAGTTCAAGACAAGCTTGAACGGTATCGAAGGCGTCGAACAAGGGTGGTTTGTCTTCTTGCAAGTCTCGGTTGTACGCCAGCGGCAAACCCTTGATCAGAACCATCAGTGTTTGAAGATTTCCGATCACTCGAGCCGATTTTCCTCGCGTGAGTTCCAGCGTATCCGGATTGATCTTTTGAGGCATGATCGAGCTACCCGTACAAAAAGCGTGCGGCAGTTTGATGAAGCCGAACTCGACCGTTGACCATAGAATCCATTCTTCAGCCCAGCCACTCAAATGAATCGCGATCATCGAAAGGACGAAGACCGATTCGACCGCAAAGTCACGGTCGCTGCTGATGTCGATGCTATTGCGAGCGACCCCTTCGAAACCAAGCTCCTTGGCTGTCCATTCGCGATCGATACCGATCGATGTCCCAGCCACAGCTGCCCCACCGAGCGGGCATTGATTCAGTCTGGAACGGCAGCTGGCGATTCGACTCCGATCGCGGTCCAGTTTTTCGATGTAGGCTAACCAATAGTGAGCCGCGAGGACCGGCTGCGCGCGTTGCAGATGCGTGTACGCAGGGACGATGACCCCCGCATCGATGTTGCAACGTTTCAGGAACGCTTGTTGGAGTTCAGCTAATAATTGGTCGACTCGATCCAGTGCGTCTCGCGTCCAAAGACGAAGGTCGGTGGCGACTTGGTCGTTGCGTGAACGGGCCGTATGGAGCTTGCGACCGACATCCCCCAATCGATCAATCAGAGCTTGTTCGACATGCATGTGGATGTCTTCCAGTTCGATGCGCATCGGCAGTGTCCCTGATTCGATCTCCCCTTCGATATCCGACAACGTCGCCTCAATTTGAGTCGCCTCGGCCTGCGTCAGAATGCCGACTCGAGCCAACATTTGGGCGTGGGCTTTCGAGCCTTGGATATCATGGCGAAATAGCCGGGCGTCGAAACTGATACTTTCGGAGAAACGTTCGAGTCGTTTGTCGGTCGACGTTTCGAAGACGCCGCTTCGCGATAGGGGAGCCAAGACGAGAGTTCCGTTCAGGATGAAGGTTTCCGATCCGTTGCCTAATTTGTGAGCATAATCAAGTCTAACTCGACAGCAGCCTCGACAGAAGTATGGCGTTTTGACCCGGAGCCGTCCAATTTGCTTAAAAAACGGACACTCGTCGCTGATCGCCGGTCTCCAGTTTGGAAGGAAGCGGAACGCTTCAAGCGTTTCGCTGTGGAGGTCGCGCAGCTTACGCGTTACCTCGCCCACGTCTTCGGAGGTCGAGCAGCTTACGCGTTACCTCGCCTACAAGCGGGCATTGGTCTCTAGACATCTTGACCCTCCCGCTTGGAGGTCGTGCAGCTTAGAACCAATGAATTTGCTTGGTATTTGTAACCTCTCCCACGAAGA
>JANOAI010000169.1:0-25509 GCA_031411055.1 Pirellulaceae bacterium | reverse complement strand
AACGGCGACACTTAAAGAACGGCGACACTTAAAGAACGGCGACACTTAAAGAACGGCGACACTTAAAGAACGGCGACACTTAAAGAACGGCGACACTTAAAGAACGGCGACACTTAAAGAACTGTTACGGCTTTTTCTTGGCTTTTCGGAGGGCTTTTTCTCGCTCTTTCATCAGCTTTTCGCGTTCTTTGGGGGTCAGACGCTTACCGGTGGTTTGTTTGACTCGCATGCCACCCATGGGATTCATGGGGTTGTTGGCCATCATCCCTTGTAGCTGTTGCATCATTGCCATTCGATCGCGCATTCCACCCCCCGCGGCCATCTGCATGATCGGGGCGAGCATATCAAATTGCTTGATCAATTCGTTGACTTGTGGGGCGGATACGCCAGCACCGGCTGCGATGCGCATCCGTCGCTGATTGTCGATAATCTTTGGATTGCTCCGTTCGCTAGGAGTCATCGAGTCAATGATGCCCGATACACGTCGCATTTCTTTTTCGCTGTCACCGCCTTGCATCATCTTTGAGATTTCGCCCATGCCCGGCATCAGTCCCATCATTTTTTGCATTAAGCCTGGTTTGCGAAATTTCTCCATGATGCCGCGAAACTCGGTCAAACCGAACTGTCCCTTGCGCATCCGTTCTTCAAGATCAAGCCGCTCTTGTTCGTCGACAAGGCGGTGGGCTTCGCGAGCGACTTCGAGGATATCGCCCATTTGAAGGATGCGACTTGCCATCCCTTCTGGGCGAAATGGCTCGAGGGCATCCAGATGTTCGCCGGTGCCGAGAAACTTGATCGGGACATCTGTGATTGCTTTCACACTCAACAACGCTCCACCCCGCGCGTCGCCGTCCAGCTTCGTCATGATGACTCCGTCGAGCTCAAGCGCTTCGTTGAACGCGCCTGCGCTATTGACCGCATCTTGTCCGGTCATTCCGTCGACAACTAGCAGGACTTGATCTGGTTTGACTTCGCGATCAATTTCTTGGAGCTGCTCCATGAGCTCTTCGTCGATCGCTAGGCGTCCGGCGGTATCGAGGATCACGACATTGGCGCCGGCGGCCTTGGCTGCTTCAATACCGCGTCGACAAACAGCGACTGGGTCCCCCTGCCCTGCCTCGGAGAAAACTTCGACCCCGATTTGGCGGCCGATGACGTGTAGTTGTTCGATAGCGGCTGGGCGCTGCAAGTCGGCCGCGACGAGAAAGGGTTTTGCCTTTTGTTCTTTGATCAGCTGAGCCAACTTACCGCAAGTCGTTGTCTTGCCGGCTCCTTGAAGGCCGCAGAGCATGATCGTCTTGATTTTTCCTTTTTCGAGAACGATCGTGTTATCGACCGGTCCAAGGAGTCCAACGAGTTCTTCATAGACGATGCGGATCAGCTCTTCGTGTGGCTTTAAGGATAAGAGAACGCGCCGTCCGAGAGCCGCCTCGGTGACTTGTTCCATGAAGTCATGGACGACTTTCACGTTCACGTCGGCATCGAGCAAGGAAATTTCGACCAGTTTCAAGCCATCACGCATGTTGGCTTCGGTGAGTTTGCCCTTGCCTCGAAGCGACTTGAATGCGGACTGAAGACCTTCCGAAAGTGATTCAAACATGGATAAATGACAACAAACGAGGAATGAAACTCAATAGAACCGGTTGATCACCTGGCGGATTCGGCACTTGGTTCGAAAAAATCGGTTGCCCGCGTCGTCTTTGACCAAGTCCCGCCTCTCGCCTAAGAATCCTATCGCCAGACGCCTCTTCGAAACAGTCCGAACGGAGGTCTCCGGAGGAGTTAAGAGCGTTCGGTGCTCGATCTTAACCAGGGTTTGTTGGGACTTTACGCGTTTGGCAGGTGCTCGAATGGAACTTTTTCTGGTCTTTCGCAGTCCAATCGCCCTGGATCAGCCTGCGCAGGTTGTGCCGATTCTGACGATAAAGCCAGGGCTAAAAGGGCCGTAAGTGCCGTCAGAATCGGAGTTTGAGAACGCGAGAAGCGTTGATTTGAAGGCTTCTTTCGTTGAAATCGAAAGGGTCGCAATTAGTATGAAAAGCTGGGTTTATTAGCTTCGAAAGTCATTAATCCCTGCCTCATCAACACCATATGGAACCTTTAAGTCATTGATTTACGGGTTGCCTGTACTGTTCGAAAAAGTCTCCTTTTACTTGGTTTTACACGGCAATTCATGCGAAAACACTCCTCTCGCCTGACTTGCTCCGCGGCCCACCACGAGGTTCATTCATGACCATTGGTCGTTCGGGAATTCGGTCCACAAATACACGTCATGACATGGCGAAAGCTCGCCGTCGCAGTGATTCTCGCAAAATTTTGCTCGAATCGCTCGAAGCACGGCAATTGATGGCCGTCGGTCCACAGTTGATTAGCATTCAGCCCAACGAAGGGGGGCTTATCAACGAAGGTCAGATTCTCAATGTTTCTCCAAACGAAATTATTTTTCGGTTCGACGATTCCGCGTCGATTGATTCGCAATCGATCGTCAATGGAAAAGGGATATTGATCAGTCGCAGCGGTGGGGACGGCGTTTTCGACCGAGCCTACGTCAGCACCGATCTCGGGACCAACGGAGCGGTTGTCCTCGATTTTGCAGCGGCCGTCCCTGGACAAACAGGGAACGGAATCCAGGTCTCTTTCACGCAAGTTGCGCGGACCGATTCCTCTCGCCCCATTTTGACCCTCACATCAACCGGCATCAACATCGAAGTCAACACGACGTTTGGATTGAAGACGACGGCTCAAGACATCTTGACGGCCTTTGCCAACACTCCGACCGCTTCGGCACGTATTATTACCACTCGATTGCGTGGGAACGCCGGCCAGATCATTGCGGATACCGTTCCCGTTGGGCAGCCTCTGGTTCTCACGGGAGCCAACACAGCCCGCGCTTCGTCGAATCTCAACGCCGGCAACAACGTGCAGGTTGAATTTCTCGCTGCCCAAGTCGGGCCGCTTGGCTCGCAATCTCGCGTCGTCGTTACGCAACGGGATTTTGGTGGACGAGCATCTCCTATCGTTACTGCAACCAGCGATAATGTTGGCGGTGTGACTTTCCAAACGGTCAACATCCAGATGAACAGCAACCCGCAGTTCATGACCACGTTAGGTGAGTTCGTCGGCGCGATCAATGGAAGTGCGGCCGCTGCAAGCATTGTTCAAACTCGAATTATCAGCGGTTTGCCCACAACGGCTATTGGCGCAGCAGTCATTAACTATTCGCCAATCGTCCTTCAATCGACGGGTGACATTTACATTACCCCTGCCTATGTTGGGATTGGCGATACAGGGCGAGAAGTCGTCATGCGTTTCGCAGAACCACTTCCAGACGATTTCTATCGAATCGATATTCTCGGTCGAGGCAGTTTGGCGCTAAGAAATAGCTCTGGGCAAGCCTATAACGGAGGCACTGATACGAGCGTCGGTTTCATTCTCGATTTGGGTGTTCGAATCGAGTCGGTAGTTCCTCAGCCAATCACACGCAACACGAATGGAACGCTTTCACAAGCCGAGGATACGATTCATGTCTATTTGAATAATGACACGCTGAACGTTGCTGACGCGGAGAACGAGGGTTTCTATCAACTTCGCTACGTCAATGCGACGGCGAACTCTCAGGACGACCAGATCGTCTACCCGCGCAGCGCAATCTACAATGCGGCGGCTGGCCGTGTAGAGCTCAAGTTTGCCCGAAGCCTCAGTCAATACTTCAACACAGCGGGTGGTCAAGGCGCGTTTCGATTGCGGATTGGTAGCCGGCTTGGAAGCGAAGGAATCAATTTTAACGTAACGGTTCCATCAGGTCCGGGTGTAGACAGCTTAAAGCCATTGAGCTTATCGACTCCGATCGTGGTAGACGCTGCTCAAGATCCAGGTAGTCGATTTGACAATGCCAGAGACGTGCGTAGCGATTGGATTCCGTCGGCGACCACCCCCAGTGCGGTCGTTTTAACTTCGGAGATTCGCAACGTTACTCCGTACGAGCTCGATTTCCCGGGTGCCGACTCCGAACCAGGTAACCGCGATTTGCGATATCAGCAGCACGTTACGCGAACGGACACCGATGGTATCGAAATTATCGAGTACAACTTCCAAGGCTTCTTGGGTACGGTCAACAATAGCGTTCAACTCAACGCGATCACCGAGGATCAAAAGCAATTGGCTCGCCGTGTCTTCTCGTTATACGAGAATTACCTCGGGGTGCGTTTTATTGAATCTGCATCACGCGGTTTGACGGTCGGTGTTGGCGATATTCGCGTCGTAGCTAATTCGGGCGTGAATGGTCCAGGGGCACCCTTTTTGGCAACGGGCGCGCTGTTAGCTAACGGTCAAGCTGCGACGGTTATCGATATCCAGGACTTCAACTCGGCCGATCAAAATCGATTTGGCAGTGACCTCTTCCGAACCTTGGCTCGCGGTATTGGAACGCTGTTGGGGCTTGGGACAGCTGACGAAATCCCAGGACTGACCGTTCAAAGCAATACTCCTCCAACCAACCCAGGCATCGATACGGAACTCGTGTTTCCTGGGGATGCCGACCTCGTTTACGGAATGCATGCGCATCGGCCGGAAGGAAAAGATATCGATCTCTACCGGTTTAGCTTGCCGGTGGACGGAAAGATTAAGATCGAGATCTCCGCTGAAAGGCTTTCCGACTCCAGTCTTCTTGATGCCGCATTGCGGTTGTATCAAAGACGAGGAACGGGCTGGGTCGAAATCGCTGGCAATGATGACTACTTCAGCCAAGATTCTTTTGTTGCATTGGACCTCGCCGCTGGCGATTACATCGTTGGAGTCAGTGCGAAGGGAAATCAGACGTATGATCCGAACATCGAGGATTCGGGATTAGGTGGTCGGTCCGAAGGAAAGTATGAGTTACGACTCGATTTCCAACCGCCAGAAACAGCCCTCATGCGCGAGCCGCGACTTGCTGGCCAGGCTCTCGGTACGCCGTTGGATGGTGATAGTGATGGTCGACCAGGTGGCCTCTTTGATTTTTGGTTCGTTCCGAACGAAGCGAACAATTCGCTCTATGTCGATAAAGCAGCAACAACGGCTGGCAGTGGTTCGATTGCTGCTCCCTATCGAACCATCGCCAGCGCTTTGGCTGCGACAAACGTTGCCTATCCGACGATCGGAAATGTGACTCCCGGCCAGTTGCTACGGAGTCAAACAGGCGATTCCTATCGGGTTATTCGAAACGGTTCCTTAAGCAGTGTTGGGACCGAATCGCAACGGATCGCAACGGATGTTGCCAATGGACTCGTCGTAAAAGTCAATGTCGTTGTCCGAATTGTCGGCAATGGCGGCGCTGACGGTAAGATCTCCACACCAGCCGACAATCAGGCTTATGAAATCGGATTCAATCGTGTTGGGCAGGCTCAGGCCGATGGAACGACCTTCGACGTGCCGAAGAACGTTACCGTAATGATTGATGCGGGTGCGATCATCAAGCTTTCCCGTGCGCGGATCGGCGTAGGCAGCACTACGATCTCGGTCGATCGAAGCGGTGGTGCTCTTCAGGTCATTGGGATTCCACGCTTTATCGATAGCAACGGAAATGTGATAAGCGATCTCAGTGGGGCTCCGGTACCGGGAAGCGTTTATTTTACGACGATCAACGATACGCAGTATGGCGTTAGTACGAACCGAGGAGCCAATCCTCCGGCGGCAGCTCCTGGCGATTGGGGTGGAATTGACCTGCGTAATCAAATCGATTCGAGTTTGGCATCAGCCATTCGACCGAATAAAGAGCAGCAAGGAATGTTCTTGAATTCGATTGTTCATTCAAATGTTCGGTTCGGTGGCGGACAAGTGATTGTCGACGGTGTCTCCCAAGTAATCACCCCCATTCACATGGTGGATTCACGCCCAACGGTTGCCAACAGCTTGATTACACGGTCTGCGGACGCGGCGATGGCGGCTACGCCGAACAGTTTTAGAGAGAGTAATTTCCAAGATCCGAACAGTCAGCTCAATGCGAGATTCATTTCGGATTTCGATCGCGTTGGTCCCGATATTCATGGGAACCGGACCATTGCCAATACCGTGAACGGGCTCTTCGTAAAGACTCGCACCGGGGCCGCTTCGACGACCGAAGTGCTTGCTGTTCCTGGTCGCTTTGATGATCTTGATATCGTGCATGTGATTTCTGAGAACCTGATTGTTCAAGGTTCGGCTGGCGGGGCCAGGGCAACACAAGATCCACCGACTGCTTCGACTGTCGGATTGTTTCCGCTACCGGTTGCAAGTCTTGATCCGAATGTAAGCAATGGACTTGCGGCGGGAGCCTATCGCTATCGATTTGCGTTCGTAGATATCGCCAATCCCCTCGATCCTCATATAGGTCCTGCTTCCGCACCAACACCCTCCGTTCTGGTTTCAACCTCCTTGGGGCTTAACAATGGCCAAGTTCGACTGACGGCTCTCCCTGCACTGGGTCTCAACCAAAGACTAGCCGTCTATCGAGCGAATGTCATCAACGGAGTGGATGGTGAGTATCGAAAAATAGTCGAATTGGATGCGTCGCAAGTTGAATACACCGACCGTATATCAACGCTAGGAACACTTCTCACGACGACGCCGAATGCGGCGGTGCTTTCGCCGAGCCTTACGACCACCTTTACGCCATCGGCTGATGCACGATTGACTCGTGCCTTAAGTGCCGGTACCTACGCATATGCATTGCGGTCCGTCGCTGGTGACGGTTCCGAAAGCGACTCGACGGTCGCAACAACGAGTGTTGTTGTGGCCACATCAACGGGGATTGCAAACGGGCGCGTGACTATTGGTAATTTACCAGCAGCTCCGGCAAACGGCTCGGTTCGTATTTATCGGGCGGCCGTGGTTGGAAACGTGGTTGGGAATTATACATTGGCTGGCGTGGTGTCCGGCACAACGCGTTCGTTCGTCGATGAAAACTTGCCGGTTCAGCTCGCTCTGCCGGTCCTGCCAAATACAGGTTTGCTCCCGCCGAACGTTGTAGGGACGACCTTCCAACCTCGGGCCGCGTCTGGAATCAGCGCTCTACGAAGTGGCGCGTATCAGTATCGATTCGCCTATGCTTCGGATAGCGGACTTGAAGGCGCTTCGTCCGCCGTCATGTCGGGACCCAACGTCCTGTCCGTGACTGTCACGCCGGCACAAGGCGAAATTTTTATCAGCAATCTTCCACCAGCCGCTGTTGGAAATACGTTGCGAATCTATCGTGCAACGGTTCCGGCATTCGGAGCGCCTGTATTCTCGTTGGTCGCCATTCGGCCTGCTGGCGCGGTCGACTTTGTCGACGATGGTCGTTCGCTTAGCATTGCTCCTGCGATTTCACCTGATCTGACCGCAGTCAAAGTCGAACCTCGGATTCTTATTGCTCAAGATACGACTCCTTTGACGGTGCCACTGTCAAACGCTTTGTCGACCGGAACCTACGAATATCGATTCTCGTTTGTCACCGCGAATGGCGAGAGCCTAGCACTGCCATCAAGTCAAACCCCGGTTGGGACCCGTGTTGTCGTTACCGCATCCACCATTTCGGCACGCGATGGCAAAGTATTGATCAATAACCTACCGGTGATTCCTGCTGGTCAGTCACTACGCGTTTACCGCGCTACGGTTGTGGGCGGTGTGCCCGAGAACTTTTACTTGGTCTCCGAACTTGCAGGAACGGCTTCATCGTTCTTAGACACGATCGCAACCCCAGGTGAGATCCTGAATGATGCCGTGACGGGAGCACTCACGGCTCGAACCAATGGGTCACTGGTAGTCGATCCCGGTGTCGTGATGAAATTTCAAAGCTCGCGCATCGAAGTCCAAGATGGTGGCCATTTGTATGCCGAAGGTACCGTTGGACGACCGATCGTAATGACGAGCATCGAGGATTTTACGTATGGTGCTGGCGGTACTTTCAATACACCAAATCGAGGGGTCGACGCAGCAGGTGTCCCCAATCGGTTGCCTGCGCCGGGTAACTGGGGTGGTCTCTATATCGGGCAAGGGAGCAAAGGTTCGTTGGATTACGCTCGCGTTCTCTACGGCGGTGGAACGACACGTATCGATGGAGGATTTGCTTCCTTCAATGCTATCGAAGTGCATCAAGCGGAGTTCCGGATCGCCAACTCGACAGTCGAGAATAGCGATGACGGCGTCGAAGGGACGACAACGGTCGATCGCATTGGACGAGGTACGAATTTTGCTGCCGCCGTTTTTGTGCGCGGTTCACAGCCGATCATCATCGACAATCGCATTAGTAACAATGTAGGTGCAGCGATTAACATTGACGTCAATTCGCTCAAAGCCGAGTACGTCGATGACTATGGACGGAATAGTGGATTCATCGGACGCATCGGTAGTCGTCCAGATAATCAAGGGCCTTTGATCGAAGGTAACCGCATCGGAAACCGGTCGGGAACTACAGCTATCAATGGAATGTTAGTCCGCGGGCAAACGCTTACGACGGAAAGTGTTTGGGATGATGCAGATATTGTTCATGTTGTAAATGACGAGATCATCGCCGAGAATCTGTACACCTATGGCGGTTTGCGTCTGGAGAGTAAACCAACAACAAGCCTCGTTGTAAAGTTTGGCGGTGGGTCGGCGTCTAGCACCGGCTTAACCGCGAGTGGAAGAAACCTTGATATTGCCGATCGGATCGGTGGTAGTGTTCAGATTGTTGGCCAACCTAGCTTCCCTGTAATCTTAACCGCCCTTACGGACGACACCGTCGGTGCCGGTTTCAGTCCCAATGGACTCCCCAACTTCGATACCGATAACGATGGATCAAGCGGGACAACAACGGCGTTGTTGCCAACCGGCCCCGAAGTCGATCGTGGAATTTTGATCGATAACGATGTTGCAACAAATGTCGTCGGACATTTCGAATATCAACCTGAAGCGGGTGGCGGAATAAACTTTGGTGGAAGTGGAATTACAGCGCAAGGTAGAACGCAGCAACTCGTAAATGCAAATGTCATTTTTGGCTTTACGAATTACATCGATGTAGGTAGCGATGGCGGCGGCATCAACTTAGCCGCTACTACGATTACGCTGCAACCGACTTTGATTTCGCCGGACTTGGTTGCAAGCGAAGGGAATTTTGCTGGAACCGGAGGAGAAATCGTAAACTGGCGTGTCGAAAGCCGATTCGACAATGGTGTTGCAACACTTTTTAACACATTATCCTTCACCAGCACTGCAGCTCTCGGAAACATCCGTTTCATCAACTATCTCGACGAAGATGTGCAAAACATTTCGGACGATATTCTCTTTACTCAGGGAACTCCAGGGCAAGCCGACTTTCGTGCGTTCACGGTCGACGGTGCAGAACGATTTGGCTTTTCTCAAGGTGGAATCTATCTCCCGGGCGCTGGGCTCGTAAATGCAAACTATGTCGGTTGGACCGCAGACGTGTTTTCACTATTAAGAACGGCGATTACAGGACCTGGAACTCAATATACGGTCGCCGGCAATATCGTCACCGCAAACCTTCCGCCGTTCGTTGATCCAGTACTTGGCGCCGCCTTTGGCCCAAACGATGTTACCACGGCTTTTGCGTGGGATCTCGATCCCTTAGCCACATCCGCAACCGTAACAACTTTCCTGGAGTTGCAAGCGACAGAAGTTCGCAGTCGCTCTACACCTGGCGAATGGCGTGGACTCCTATTCGAAACCGAATCGAATGATCGGAATGTTGCTTCCGTGATGGAACGAGAACAGGCCCGCAGTACTGCTCAAGCCATCAACGATATCCCGAGCCGAAGTCAATTGCTTGGCACCCTATCATCGAGTTCCAATAGCGGTGACGAGAACGTTCGCTTGGGCTTCAATGTTCAAGGAACCATTAGTCGTCCGTCGGACTCGGATGTCTATTCGTTCTTCGCCGTGGGTGGTACGGAAGTCTGGTTTGATATTGATAAGACAACCAATAGCCTCGATACAGTTGTGGAATTGATCGATGCCGATGGAAAGATCCTTGCCCTTTCCGATAACTCCTTCGATGAAGAGGCCGATCCAAGCACGCTCTATCGATCGACTTTGAATGCCAACTCGGTCAACCCTCTTCGGAAGACAGATCTCCGTGTTTTCCCAACTGATTCTCGAGGGCGGGCAAAAGACTTGTACAGCACCAATCCACGCGATGCTGGCCTTCGCGTGGTATTGCCTGGGCCGACCAGTCAATCAACGCTCTATCATGTTCGTATTCGAAGCAGTAACTCGGTCGGTGAAACCACCGCAGCTCGATTAAGTCGTTTGACGGATCCAAGTCAAGTCGATCAGGGTAAATCACGCGGAGCTTACCAAGTACAGATTCGACTTGGCGAAGCGGATGAGTTTCCAGGCTCGTCGGTTTCCTATGCGGACATTCGGTACGCCGTAACCGGAGTCGACCTCGCGGGTGTGCCACGCCACTCGCCATTGTTAGGGGAAACCGCGGAAGTGCTGGTCGGTGGCGTTGAATCCAACGACAGTTTTGCGACGGCCCAAAATCTTGGGAACCTGTTGGCAACGGATCGGGCTGCATTGAGCTTGGCGGGTTCGCTAGCCTCTTCAACAGATGTGGACTGGTATCGCTTCACCATCGACTACAACGTCCTTACGACCCAACTCAACGAATATTTCTCAACGATCTTTGACGTGGACTATGCGGACGGCATCGGACGACCTGATACCTCCATTTATCTTTACGACGCGAATGGTAACCTCATCAATTTTGGTCTGAGTAGCAACATACTCGATGATCGGGCTGGCGTGCTTCGTGGAGCCGACAATACCGATTTGGGACGAGGTTCATCTGGAACTCGCGATCCATTTATCGGTGCGTTGGAATTGGCTGCCGGCGAGTATTTCCTTGCCATTACCAGTCAAGGGATGATACCTGCTGGTCTTGCAGCGCAAAGCAGCCCGAATGCCGGTGATCCACTCCTTCGAACTCAGCCATCAGCGAGCACTCGCTGGGTTGTCGAAGACCGAGTCGATGCGATTTCTGGGACAACGGCCTTGCCTCCAATCAGTCCGAGCTTCCTCCCGGTCGGATCACAAGTACCGTTTACGTTGGGCGATGTTGCCCTCTATGTCAGTAGCGCGAACGGAGGCGGAACCAACATCAACATATTGAATCCGCGAACGGGCAATCTTACGAATACCGTTGGGACGGCTGCGACACCGTTGCGCGATATTGCCTTTCGATTCAACGGCGACTTGCGAGGATTCAATATTCTTCCGGGAATTGCGAACGCGAATACGGATCTGGATACGCTCGTCGACTATTGGCATGTGGAAGATGACACCGCCAATGCAACGAACATTGGAGAATCGGGGATCCAGACGTTGCGCTATGATTATTTGAACGCAACGGCTGCCAATCGCCAAGAACTTACCGATGCGAACAACGGGATAAACTTCAACGCGATCACGTTTGCGAATCTTGGGACGCAGCAAGCAGGTATCGGTCCCGAAGTCGGAATCGCTGTAGGAACCCGGCCGCTCATCGATCCGGCTCAGGAAGGCATCCAAACGGGCCGTCCCCTGACAGCCCGTGGAACCAACACGATCTACCGATTTAATCCCAATACGGGCGAGATTTTGGGGGCAAGTACCTTCAATATCGCCAACGCCAACGGTCCCGACACGATTCTTGGGAACGGTACGGATGTCAATGAACGAGGCTATATTGAAACGACCGACCTCAATGCCACGCAATCGATCATTGTTCCTGAGGCCACGACATTCACGCCGGCGACTATTCCGCCAACGACAACGTCCATTCTTCGCAATGGCGACTCGTTCTCGGTTCGTTCTCCCGGTATTCCTGTCTTTACCTTTTCGTATTATTCAGGCCCGGAATTCCTCTCGGATTTGGATCCAGCACGTGGAAGGTTCTTGACGGACGGCGATCGCTTCATCATGGACGGACAAATATTCGAAATCCAAATCGCTGGAACATCAGCGCCAACCGGTGGGGCTCGTCCGGTTCTTTATCAAGCTACCGATACCAATGTGCAGTTCGCACAGGCCTTGCAAGCTGCGATGAACCTGTCAGGTGCACAATTCACGAACCCAGCCGTCATTCCAGTAACGGTGGGACAAGATGGAGCGCGTATCAATTTTAGTGGTGCGACCACGATTCAAGCCCTTGCCGGTACCATTACGAATACGATCGCTCTTGCAACTCCAACGAGCAATCGCGGACTATTTAGCATTCCATTTTTGGCGCAAGACACGGCCAATGATATTGCAGTAAAAACTGCCAATGCAATCAATGCAAATGCCTTCGGCTTTACGGCAACGGTGACTGGGTCGACCGTCACGTTGTCGAACCCTGGCATCGTAACGGCTACGACTGGATCGATCCTGCAGGGTTCGGCAACCAGTGGAGGAACGATTACCGGAATTGCGGTTCTCAATGCGAACAGTGGCAACGGACGCATTTTCGCGGTTTCCGATACAGGTGGCTTCTATGAAGTTAGCAACCAGCTTTTGTCCGCGACCGGTTCATCCGGAAATGTTGGGACTCCAGTCGCGACGGCTGCAGGGTTGACGGGAATTCCATTCACCGGGCTGACAGCGGGACCTCGCAATGTAGAGGGTGGACGCTTTGCCAATCTGCTATTCGCGACGGCAGCCAATGGAAGAATCTACTGCTTGAATACGCTTGGTGAACTCCAGCCCGTTTTTGCGGGCGGAGCGACAAGTGTTGCTACCGGCATTTTCGGGCTGAATGGACTTGCATTCTCGACGCTCGACTACAATTTGTGGCATGTCACTGGTCAACGCGGGGCAGATGCCGGCCATGGTCGTATCGGAACATCTGATGGCGTTGTTGCTCCTCAAACGGTTAACGGTCAGCCTGCGGGTGGGCAGAGCTGGTACTTCGGTTTCGAAGATCGTTTCTCACAACCCAATGCTAGTTTTGATACCGTGACCGATCCTTTGGCGGTAGCTCGATTCAATGCTGGACCGGTTCAGGACACGTATAACTTCCCAGGCGGAGCACTCGGGGTGCTTGAGTCGCAACCCATTTCGTTAGAGAACGTCGTTGCGGCCGATTCACCCAACTTCTATTTCACGTATTTTACCGAAACGGAAGACGCGCTGGGACGCGACGTACTTCGAGTACGAGCGATGGGTGACAACGGCGTATGGACGCAGGTTGCCGTCAACGATTCAATTCCGTCGCAGAATATTTTTAACAGCAATGCCGCTCAGTCCACATGGCGACAAGCCAAGATCAATCTGGCACCGTTTGTCGGAAACAAGGAAGTCCGCTTCCGATTTGAGTTTAGCACCGGTGGCGGTCTAGGCGCTTTTCGAGGTCCTGAGTTGCGAACGATTGCTGCTGCGGCTGTAAAAGACGGCGATAGTATCACCTTGGGTGGTCGGACATTTGAGCTTGATTTTGGAACCACGTTCGTCACGCCGGCTGGTGCCTCGATTCCAAACAATACAACGCTACAGCTATCGACAGCCAGCCCGGCTGCAACCTACAACTTCGTGTTCTACGATGGCACAGGGAATCCGCCGCCAGTCGACGTGTTCACCGTCCGATACGATAGAAATCAGACGGCCATTGAAGTAGCCAACTCGCTGGCAGCCGCTGTCAATCAAGCGGTTCTGCTTACCAATGCTTCTTTGACGGGAACCGTCGTACAAGCCATCACCGTCGGAAATCGGCTACAACTCACCGGGGGAACGCGTATTTCTGCCAACGCTTTGTTCCCAACGGATGGATCTGCTCCGGGAGTCGGCGCTGGACGAAGTACGATTCCGTTGACATTGAATATGACTGCGGACCAAGTTGCAGTCGCCATTCAAACGGTACTGAATAGTGAATTGGCTAACAATGTGGTTGCATTTCCAGTACGTGGAAGCTTTATCAGCTTGCCCGGACTCACGGTCCTGGACGACGGTCCGTTCACCTTCACTAGCTCAACCGGTGACGCGAACTCAAGACCGGCCGTTGTGGGGAATCGCGTTATCGATCAGCGTTTGACCAACAATGCCTTCGAAGGGATTTATCTTGATGACTTTGTCATTGGATTTGGCGAACGTGGTGAGTCGGTTCGCGATATCAATGCAAGCACGACTTTTATCGCGAACCCAAATGGCCAAGGTGGCTCGATCAACGTCGGTCCTTATCAACTGGAGATTCGAGGCGGGGAGGAATATCTTTCTCCAAATCCAGTAGGTAGTGCGCCACCAGCGTTCTATGACACCGATGGTTCGTTTGCGGTCAACGATCGACTAGCAAACGGGACGACCTTGTTGCTTTCCGGTTCGGAAACCTATGTTCACAACGATTCCATCTTGATCAACGATGGCCAGCGATCCCTCCGATTTGTGTTGAGGGATCGCAATGCAGCCATTCAAGCTCCCCTTTCTTCGGATGAAATTGCCGTTTTCTACTCGACAGCGAATGTTGATGGAATAACCGGCGTACGCAGTGCGGAATCGGGGACTGTCATCGCAAGTCGACTTCGAGACGTCATCAATTCGCCCGCTGTTCAGTCCAGACTGAACGTGACAGCGACTTCGATCAATGGTGCGGTAAGTGGATTGGGTGGAGCTGAAATTGCGTTACCGTCCAATGCGGTCGTGACGGTGAGTCGGCCACAAATTGCAACGGTAAACGTCACCAAGAAGCGAGGGGATGTCAATACGACTCGCGATCAAGGTCAAATCATTATCGAAAATTCGAAGATCTCGGATTCTTTGAATTTTGGAATTCGCCTGCGTCCAGACGATCGAACGGCCACCAGTAACAATGCCAATCCAGGTTCGGTACGTAACACAGTCGTATTGAACAATGAACGTCTTGCGCCAGGCGCCTCGATCATCAACAACGAGTTGATCGGTAACATTGCTGGTGGAATTCAGATTGTTGGCGATGTTGCAACCGATGTACCTACTGCTGCTGTGCCTTTTGCACGTATCGTCAACAACACGATTTTGGGAGGGACTGTTTCGCGACAGGAAGATGTTGATCCAGCGGTTTTCCGCAACTTATTGTTCGTGCAGGGCACCATTGCGTTCGCTGATCGAATTCCGGGCGGAGGTTTTGTTCCGAATTTCTCCGGCGGTCCGATTCCAGCCCTTGGTTTCAATCAACCAACCGATGCGATTGGCATTGCCAATTTTACTGGGACAGATTTTGTTGAACCGAGTGCTGGACAAGGGGCCGTCTCGCTTGGTAATGGCGGTCGCCTAGTGGTCGAATTCACCGACAACATTCTTGCAGGATCTGGAAACGCATTTCCCGACCTTGCCGTTATCGAAGTTGGCGTCTCTGAACAAGTGGCGGTTGAAGTGAGCCCGGATGGTGTTACTTATACTGCCGTAGGACGAATCGATGGTTTCAACCGAACCATCGACCTCGATGCTTATGGATTTAACGCACGCAGTCGTCTTCGATTTGTTCGATTGACAGATGTGCTCAATGACGGTCTGAACACCGGTGATAACGTAGGTGCTGATATCGACGCCGTTGGGGCCTTATCCAGCGTGCTGGCAACACAGTATACCGCGAGTGGTATTGGTATCGATGTGGGTGCTAACGCTTCGCCGACGTTGTTGAATAATATTCTTGTTAACAATACAACGGGGTTGTCCGTCGATGCAACAAGTGCGTCGACAGTCATCGGGGGAATGATTTTCCAAGGAAATACCTCCAATTTGGCGGGTGTTGCCACTCTTGGTCAAGCCACACTAACGCTTCCATTGGCTACTGAATTGTTCGAAGATCCGTTCCGACGGTTGTTCTATCCGGAACTTCAAGCAGCTTCGATTGATTCATCGGTTGATTCCTTGATTGATCGCGCAGGGTTGCTTTCAGTCAAAGCGCCGCTGGGTCTTCAGCCATCACCAATTCTTGCTCCTACTTCCGATTTGAACGGACTGCTGCGTGTCGACGATCCAGGTGTTGATTCACCTTTTGGTTTAGGCGAGAACGTCTTTAAGGATCGTGGTGCTCAAGATCGTTCTGACTTTATCGGCCCGACTGCAGTAGCGTTAAGACCTCTTGACAATGATACAATTCCAGCCGACATAGATCCTATCACAGGTGTCATCTCCCTGCAGGGTGAAGGACTGTCGTACTTCGATATTCGTCTCTTCGATGGCGGAGATCTCGGACTGAGCGCCGAAGGGACTGGCGTTGATCCGGCATCTGTAAACAGTGCGTCGGTTATTCTAACAAGAGATGGTCGAACTCTCGTTGAAGGCGTTGACTACCGTTTTGGCTTTAATTCGACCAGTACCGTAATTCGGCTAACGGCAATCGGTGGAGTGTGGCCATCTGATTCGATTTATACGGTTCGATTCATAGAGCCTGGTCAGTCCGTAATCCCACTGAAGTCGGTAAAGGATTCTACGGACGGATCGGTTTACACGATCGTCGATTCCAATGGAAATGTCTCAATTTTCGAGCTCGATCTCGGATCGATTTTGACGATTCCGATATCGTCGACGGGCTTACAAACTGTCGGTGATGGTGGGCTGTTTACTCTAACTCAGAATGGACGGAGTGTAACGTTCGAGTTCGACAACGATGGATTGTTATCAACTGGTGCAATTCCAATTTCGATCCTTCCGAGCGACTCAGCAAACGCAGTCATCTTAAAAATGATCGCCGCGATTCAAAACGCAGGATTGAACGTGTCAACGAGCATTTTGCCTGATAGCCGAATTCAAATTATCGGTCCAGGTATTGTGCTGTCAAATTTGACTGCCAATCTGCAATCTGCGGGTGCGAATGGAGTCACCTCCGTGGCGATAGCCATACCGCTTGACGCTGCATTATTACCAACAGCAGCCGATGTTGCGACTGCGGTTGCGAATTCCATCCGAAACGCAGGGTTGATCGGAGTTTCAGCCACGACAATAGGAAGCAACGTCTTGGTCGACGGAGCAAATGGAGTCATTGGCTTTGGAACGACAATCGTAAAAACGATAACCGATCGCGCTGGCAATCAGCTTCGTGCGAATCAGCCGGATGGCTCGACTGTATTGACGATTCAGATAGGTGCTGGCTTCGACTACGGTGATGCTCCAGATACTCCCTATGCGTCCAAGAAATCTTCTAACGGTGCGCGTCATTCCATTTTGGATGGCTTCCAGCTCGGGGCCTCGGTAACGTCTGATCCAGATGCAAGGCTGAGCGATGCCGATTCGGATGATGGACTTGTGTTAAACGGGGCCATCGTTCAAGGCTTTGCCTCGCAATTCATCGTGACGGCTTCAGGAGTTTCGCCGAATGGTTCCGGTTATTTAAGCGCTTGGGTTGATTTTGACGGTGACGGACTCTTTGAAGAGGAGGAACGGATTACGAGCACTTCGAACGATTTGCTTAACAACCAGTCCAAGCCAATTACGTTCACGGTTCCTGGTTCTGCAAAAACAGGGACTACCTATACTCGACTACGTTATAGTTCGACACGCGCTCTTTCGCCGACCGGTGAGGCTGTCGACGGCGAAGTGGAAGACCACGTAATTACAATCGGTGCGAATCCCTATAAAAATCAGACGAACAACGCAGACGTGAATGCGGATGGATCGGTGACGCCGATTGATGCTTTGCAAGTAATCAACTTTTTGGCGCGAAATGGTGCGTCGACTCAGTTGACGAATCCACCGAATCGGTCCGTTCCACCGTTCATCGATGTAAATGGTGATGGATTCTGTACCCCGATTGACGTTTTGATCGTGATCAACACGATCAATCGCCAAACGTTTGGATCGGGCGAAGGAGAAGGTTCGGACGTGGGTAGTTCCTGGGTTCCGGCTTCGTCGGTTGCCTCGCAAGCCACCCCACCCGTCGAAATGGTTCTAGCTCCGAAGGCTTCGTCCAGCCCTTCCTATTCCATGAAAGTTCCGGCCGTAGAAAACGCCTGGAGCTCTATCGCAGCCGAGGGCGAGCTTGCTTCGGCTTGGTTGGAAGACGAAGAACTAGCTTCGATAAGCCATGAATCTTCGGGGGCAACGAGCAAATCTCGATCGCTCCATGACGATATTTTTGCTGAATTCGAGCAAGGGGGACTCGACTAGCGGGAACCGATTAATCGGAAAAATCGTCAAAGATAGCTGGTAAAAGCTTGGCTTGGGACCAGGAACTGCGAAAAATGATTTCGGGATCCAGGCTCCCAATTAGCCTGGAGTCTGTCATCGTACATCCTGCTTTTCAATCGGAACCGTCGTCGGCGGGCCTACGACAAACGACCAAGCTATGCGATTTTCAAATCCTTCACTGCTGTTGAGTCGTCTTCGCGGAGCTTTCAAATACCTGCCGCGAAAGGAGGATCGAGCACGAACGCGAGATCGTCGTATTCGTAAGCTGCAATTAGAATCGCTCGAGGAACGTCGTGTCATGACGTCGCTACCCTTTGGAGCCACCGCCAACGACACGGGCGAGTTTCTGCTTGGGCGAATCGTGGTGACCCCGGTACTTCTTGAAAGCAACGGGGCGATCGATACCAGTGCGTATGACTGGACAAGCAACCAAGTCCAAACCGTACTTAATAACGTCCAAACCAGTTTGAACTGGTGGAGCCAACTTCTCGCAACCAAATCGACGGTTCACACTTTAGATTGGGTTGTCGATCGCACTTATGCCGATTCGCCGGTCCCAACGTCGTATGAACCGATCCGACGGATGTCAAACGACTATACGCGTTGGGTTCCGGAATTCTTGAATTATGTCCACTACGATCAAGAAAGTAGCATCGACGCGAATATTCTTAAATTCAACGATGCGCAAAGACAAAAACACAATGCAGATTGGTCCTTTACCATCTTCATCGTAAACTCGGCGCCCGACGAACTCTTCGCACCAGGTGGTTCTTTTTCACGAGCCTTCGCGTTTGCGGGTGGGCTCTATTTTGTCACGCAATCGAATCGCCCCGCGTCGACTTATGCACATGAACTAGGCCATATTTTCTGGGCACGCGATGAATACGCGGGCGGTAGTAGCTACACCCAAAAGCGAGGTTACTATGACTCGCAAAACTTGAATGCGATCGACGACAACCCAACGCCTGGGTTTCAGCAAGCACTCAGCATTATGTCGGCCGGCGCCACACTCGATGCGGCTTACAATCAAGTCGTTACTTCGGCGGTGACATTGGCTCAAATCGGATGGCAAGATAGTGACAACGATGGCATCTTTGACGTGCTTGACGTTCCGTTGGAATTGAATGGCATTGGCCGATTCAATCCATCGAGTAATGAATATCGTTTTCAAGGCCATGCGACTGCCAAAGCACTTCCCAACAAGAATAGCTCGGGACTTCAAAGCAATATTACACTCAATAAGATTGGTCGATACGAATATCGTCTGAATGGAACCGGGAACTGGACGACCATTACAACACTTCAGACTCCCGTTTATCAAGATGCTTTTGATCTCCGAATTTCACTCCCTACGGGATCGTCGGGGACCATAGAGATACGAGCTGTCGATCAGCGTATTGGGATTACTAGCAATGTATTTTCGGGTAGTTTTTCCGATCTCGACTCCACGGCGAATGGAGGAATCAGCGGATTTGCGTGGTTTGATGCAAACAATAATGGCCAGCGACAGGCTGAAGAGCAAGGCCTTTACGGATGGACGGTTCAGCTAGTCGATGCTGGCGGGGCTTTGGTAGATCTTCAAACCGAAGTCGAACCCGATGCGTTGCCGGTCGGTGCGATTACTGGAAATGAATATGCCGGCGTCACACTACGGGCCGTTGGGTTAGATTCCGATGGACGGATGCGAGTTTCGACAAATTCGAATGCGACAACCGGTACCAAGGTATTTGTCCCATTATCCGCCTCCGCGACCCTCATCAACAATAGTCCCAGGTATGCCGTAGGCTGGACGGATCGTGATCACAATTTGGAAGCGAGATTCACTACGCCGCAGGCAAGCGTCGCTGTTGATGTGTTTGGCATTTCGACAAACGGCAGCTATGCACGCCTTGAAGCATTCTCATCAACAGGCCAATTATTGGAACGATCAACTTCCGATTCGATCGCGAATGGACGATCTACCACACTGAAAATAGCTCGCTCGTCTCCGGATATTGCATACGTGATTGTCAAAGCCCATCGAGGAACATTTATCGGGATCGACAATCTTCGATATGGCGTTTTGAGCGAGACGGTAACAGGGAATTTTGGCGAGTATCATTTTCCTGGTTTGATGCCAGGAAACTATCGCGTCAAAATGCTCTCCGATACGGGATACACCGGAACGGCTCCCAACAATGGAATTCGCGAAGTAACCCTCAATAGCGGTCAGGCAATTGCCCATGCTGACTTCGGTGTCTATCGTCCCGGCAGTCCGCATCAAAACGCTGTTTTGAGTACAGATGTCAACGGCGACGGCCTAGTCACACCGCTTGATGTTTTGATCGTTATCAATTCACTGGCACGAAATGGAAGTGGACCGCTTCAAGGTGTTAGCGTCCCCTACAAGCAATATGTCGATGTGAATGGCGATCAGACGCTGACTCCGATCGATGTACTGCAAGTGATCAATTTTCTCCGGCGACAAGGAGGATCAGGTGAGGGAGAGCAATATGTCCCTCGCGTTATCATTACAGAAGGCATCACCTTCGAGGAAGCCGATGGCGAGCCTGCGGACGCGGAAGTTGCCCATCTTTACACCGGAGATCCGCACACGACCTTCGTTGATGAAGCTTTTTCCGAAACGGAAGAAATGTTTCTGGACGCAACTCCGTTTTACGGCCCCCTGCCCTCCCCCGCTTCCCAAGCACTTTCGCCGTTCTCTCGACGTCGATTTCTCAGCAGTAGTGGCTTCGACAACTTGCGGGGCAACGAATCGCTCTAAATTCGTAGCGTCCAAGCCGTCCTGACTCCAAATCATTCTTGAATCGTTTGATGTCAGAAGAGTTTGGTAATTTGTAGCGATTGATCGCGTTGTCACGGGGCGTTTTTGCTAACCGAGCTCTAAGTACTGTTGAGCCATCCAGTGGATGGCATTGTCCTCCGATACCCAATGTATCGATTAGTCGGAATAGTCATCACGCGCTAGTTGTGCGGGATAGACAGCATTTTCGATGGAACGGTGAGGACTATGAAGCTAAGAAAACTACAACGCCCATGGCTGAAATACACGTTGATTGGCTTGATGCTGAGTACCGGTTGTCGCGGTCCTATAAATCGATTTGCAGCCTGGCGTGACACGAAAGACATCGCCTACTATCAGAAGTTCGCACATCAGATCGAATATCCAGACGTCGCTTCCGTCAACGCGTTTGAAACAGTCGATTTAGCCGCTCCGCTCACGCTGAAGAACCCGAGTGAAGTGCCAGCTTGGGAACTTACTCTGCAAGAAGCTGTTGCGTCGGCTCTGCGTAGTAGCGACGTCCTCCGAAGCATAGGCGGTACCATTGTCCAGGCACCGACGGCAACGGGAACGGTTCTCGATCCTGGGTTGGTTGAATCGAACCCGCTCAATGGAGTCGAAGCGGCGCTTTCGCAGTTCGATGCTCAAGTCTCGACACGACTCTTCTGGCAGAAAAATGATCGTCCGGTGAACCGAGCAGCGACTCCACCGTTTGATCAGATTTTTGCGGGAGCACTCGCCCAAACAACCGGTAACTATATAAACTCGGTATCAAAAACGACGGCACAAGGTGCTCAGTTTAGCCTGAATAGCAATGTCGTCTACGACCGCAACAACAACCTTGGTTTGGCGTTTCCAAGTAGCTTTGTGGGGTTTCTAGAAGCTCAATACCGACAGCCATTGATGCAAGGCGCAGGGACGACTTACAATCGAATTGCCGGTCCCAATAGCGTCGTCGGGCAATACAACGGTGTGTTAATTGCTAGGATCAACATGGACGTTTCGTTGGCCGACTTCGAACGATCGGTTTTGACTTTGATCAACGATATCGAAACCGCGTATTGGGAACTATACTTCGCCTACCGTGATCTTGACGCCAAAGTCGTTGGGCGTGAGAACTCGCTGAAGACGTGGCAGCGAATTCATGAATTGCAGAAAGTCGGTGCACGTGGTGGTGAAGCTGACGCGGAAGCCCAAGCTCGCTCGCAGTACTATTTGTTCGATTCTCAAGTCAACGATGCCCTAGCCGGCCCGAGAGGTCTGTATCAAGCCGAGCAACAGTTGCGATATCTTATGGGCGTCGCTGCAACCGATGGACGCTTAATCAAGCCAATGGATCTGCCACTTCAGGCAGAACTTCAATTCGATTGGTACGAAGCTCTAGGAGACGCGACGCAACAGCGCGTTGAGATCCGTCGACAGAAATGGCAGATCAAAAAGCGTGAGCTTGAAATGTTGGCGTCGCGTCTCAATCGTCGAGCCAGACTGGATGCTGTTACCAGTTATCGGCAACGAGGCTTAGCCGATCACCTGTTCGACAACAACAACGGTCTCCTTCAAGAAATTGCCCAGGGAAACTATCAAGAATGGCAAGCCGGACTGGAATGGAACTACAACGTTGGCCTTCGCCAAGCGTCGGCTGCAATGCGAAATGCACAGCTCAACTTGGTTCGTGAAAATAGCGTGCTTAAGGAGATGGAGCTTAAAATATCCCACGATCTGAGCAACGCTCAGCGACAGATCGCTCGCAGCTACGCACAAGTACAAACGAACTACAATCGCGTTGAAGCCGATCGGCAACAAGTCGAAGTGCTTCGTAATCGATATGAACGTGGCTTGATTAACATTAACTTCCTGTTGCAAGCCCAACAGTCGCTTGCCAATAGTACGAGTGGCTATCATCGAGCCTTGTCGGACTACATGTTAGCCATCCGCGATTTTCATCGTGAGAAAGGTTCGCTCTTGAACTACAACCAAGTCCAACTGGCCGAAGCAGGCTACAGTGGCGATGCCTATCGTAGTGCCTACGAACGCGGCCGAGACTACACGCCGCGCGATCCGGGAGCAACCGTTACGACCCAGCCCGGTCTCGTCACTCAAGGTCCGTTCGACCCAACCAGTATCGGCGAAGTTGTTACGCCGATGATCCAGAATGCAGAAGAGATCGTTTCACGTTAACGTGCCTTGCTTTCAATCATAATTGAGCCTGAGGCGCTAGCCGATTTCTAGGGTTTAGAAATCGGCTAGCGTCTCAGGCTCAATGAATTCAAACCATCGCGAATCGCAAAGGCGGGAAGATCTCGCGTTGAGATAAAAAACCATCTAAAGCCTAGTTCATAGAACGCTAGCAAATGATCGGCGTTTCGGGTTGGTCTATGCCTGCCTTTCGGCTAGTATCGCATTCTGCTTATGGATGAGCAATTAAAGATCTAGTCAACAAGGATGTTGTGATGAACTTTCTTTACGGTCGATCGACTGTCGTCGTTTTTTCTCTTCTCGCATTTTGTTTCGTACCTGCGGCTTCGTTTTGCCAAGTGTCGAGAAATCCGACGGGTGAATCAGCTTCCCATGAACTTCGATTGATCATCGAACCTCCGATCGAAGGCATTCAACGGCGTGGACCTTCGGAAGCAGAACGCATTGCAGAACTCCAGGAGACTTTGGAAAGCGATCAGGATCAACTTAAGAAGCTCGAAGCGGAAATTGAAAATCCACTCGGCGAATATGCGCTAGCCGAAAAAGACTTCCGAGCGTTCAATGATGCAGTCGATCGTGCTGCCGAAGAAGTTGAAAAGGCAAGAGTAAGCCAGAGTTGGATTCAATTGCAGGGGTTGGAACAAGAGTTTGCGTCCCTACAGCGTCAACGCAAACTCGCTGAATCGCGTTTCGAACTTGCGATCGAAGACCGCAAAACGGTGCGTGAACAAATGCAGATTCTCCGAAGCAAAATTAAGCGGGACGCATCCGCGCTGGCTGATTTAACAGGAGAATCCGAATCGCAATCCGAAGACAAGGATAAACTCATCGAAGGTACGGACGACAAGATTTCAAAGGCAAAAATCGAGAACGGACAATCGAAGGATGATCGTGATCAAGACGATAAATCCGGTAACGAAAAGAAATCCTCCGAAGACGACAGTAATGAACCCGAGGAAACAGACGCCGAGGTAATGGCGGCCGAAGTCGATGCCGAAAAGAAGGAGGCTGAATCCGAGGAAGCCGAAAAAGAAACGCAATCGATCGCCGATCGAATCGCGGACGTTCAGAAGCTCATCTCGCAAGAACAAAAGGAGCTTGCGTTGGCGAAACGCGAAGTCGATCTCGTCGATTCGTCCCAGCAATCGCTTCAAATGGAAATTTCCAAGCGACAATCGGAAAATGCTGATGCAAAAGAAATTGCCGATTTGCGGGCCGACGCCCAGGATGCTAGCCGCCGATTGATTCAAGCTCGATCCAACGTGAATGCGATTGTCGAGCGTCTCAATGATCATCGAACTGAGCTAGGAATGCTTCAATCCGAGCATATTGTCGCGATGCACGAAGCGGAACAAAAGCGTCAAGAAGCACAAGCGGCCGAAGAACGCGTGGAATCGCTTAGAAATCCTTTTGCGCTTCGCAATATCCTCGCTTGGCTTCAGGAGCATGGTCCACGGTTGCTCGCGATCGTCATCGGGATGTTTTTCCTCAATGCTCTTGCAAAATTTTTCTCGCAGCGATCGGTGCGACTCGTCACAACCGGGACTGGCCGGGGCTCAAAAATCGAACGCGAGAACAGAGCGAAGACACTCGTCGGCGTGTTCCAGAACGCCGCCACTGTCGCGATCTTCATCACTGGCTTCTTAATGATTCTCGAAGAGGCCGGTGCGAATGTGGCGGTTCTCATGGGCGGTGTTGCCGTAATTGGCTTGGCCGTTGCCTTTGGTGCCCAAAATCTCATCAAGGACTACTTCTATGGTTTCGTAATGCTCCTTGAAAACCAGTATATGCTCAATGATTCGATTCGGATCGGAACACTCAGTGGACAGGTCGAACGGATCACGTTGCGGATGACTGTTCTACGTGATGCCAATGGTGTTGTCCATTTTGTCCCCAATGGAACCATCGAAAGCGTAAGTAACGAAACCCACGGCTGGTCACGAGCGGTTTGCGAAGTCTCTGTGAGCTATGATGAAGATCTCGAACGCGTCCTGCAAATTATGAAAGAAATATCAGCCGAGTTCTACGCCGATCAGAAATTTAGCGAGTTGATTCTCGAAGCACCCGGCGCACCGGCTATCGAAACGCTCGGTGAATCCTCGATTCTAATCAAAAACTCCGCCAAGACGCAGCCAAACAAACACGGTCTGGTCAAACAAGAATGGCTGCGACGAATCAAACAGCGTTTTACGCAACAAGGAATTCGCCCGCCACATGCTCAACGGATCATTCGGATTGAATCTAGCGACGGAGAATCTCGATTGAGTGAACGATCTGTTGCTGGGCGCATTGGCGCGTCAGGCAACGCCGCTCAAATCTCTAGCGATCGATTCAAGAATGAAGCCGCCTAGTGCTGAGTTTAGATTTGCCGCAGCCAAGCTTCCATCTCGGAATGAGCGATGACGTGGGTCGAACGGTGAAAAGCCGTATGGAATGAAATGCCGATTGGCGGGATACGCTCGTCCTCGGAGAGGACGGCG
>JANOAI010000168.1:0-6448 GCA_031411055.1 Pirellulaceae bacterium | reverse complement strand
GCCGTGCCTGTCGTTTGGTCCCAACCGCGAATCGTCAGGGCTGACGTCGAGGTTCCGTTGTAGTTGGATCCAGGTGCGAAATATAACCGCGTGTTCGAGTTGTCGGCCAATAGCAAAGCCGATGTTGCATTCACGGTGCCGACCGCCGTCCACGTCGAGCCATTGTTCGTTGTGTAATACCAAGTACCGTTCGTTTCAACGCTGCCAACAATTGCGATTCCTTTGACCGCTCCGGTATCGGCATCGCTTATGCCTCCGGTGAACGAACTAATCAGCGAGCCCACAACACCCGATGGCACACCAGCATCTTCGGCGACAGTCATGCTCAACGCGGTGTCGGCCAAATTCGGCGCGCGATTGATCATGACATTGTCGATGGCAAAATTTTGATCAGGACTGTTCGATACGTTATTGTCGTCGGCCCAGCGAAGAAAGATGGTGCCACCGTTGACGATGGCTGTACCGAATGTGATCGTGGCTTCGACGTGGTCAACGTTCCCTGAAACAGTATCGGCAATCGACAAGGCAGAAACCAACGTCCAGTCAGATGCCGACGTCCCGCCAGTCGTGCTATAGAAAAATGAGTAGCCAGGGAGTTCGCCGACTTCGCCAGAGCCGGAGCTCCCCATGTTGAGCACCTTCATGTCGTAACCCAACATGATTGACGACAGCGATCCCCCGGTATTGTTATCGATTGCTAATTGAATCACGGTACCGGCTGAGCCAGTCGGTCCACTGCCCAATGCCCGGTCATTTCCATCGGCGATACTAGCCGCGTTGGCCAACTGATTGCTCGAAGACCAAGGGGTCGAGGGCGTATTTTGAACGACTAACGTTGTCGAACCATCCGTTGCGCCAGCGATTCCGGCGGTACTAATGGGAGTACTTGAATTGAAGGTGCTGGTGCTACCCGCCATAGTCAACGCAGAAAAACCAATAGGCGCGGCGGTTCCCGAAGTGCCCATCGCATCGAAAGTCTGAACATAGCTGCCGGTTAGCGAGGCCGTAGCGACCTGTTGAGTCGATACCGCGAAGAACGTACTGGGTGAACTTTGATTGTTGTATTCTGTTGAGACCCAACCTGCCGAAAGTGCACTGGTTGCGATACGAACTTCATCCAATTTACCGCTAAAGTAACCGGTGCTTCCGTCGTCCTGCGAACCAATCGACGCGATGGCCGATGCAGTATTGGGAAATGCGGTGCCAGGAAGGTTGACGGTTCCCGTTGTAGCTTGCGATGTACCATTTACATAAAATTTTATGGTGTCGGCAACCGCATCCACTGCAACCGTCACTCTTTGCCAAGTGTTTGCGACCAAAGGATTTGTGCTTGTCGTGATCGAACTGGATGTTGAATCGTCAGACCGAACTACGACGTTTAAATTCGAACCAGAGACACTGAGATCCATTCTCGATGAATTCGTGGATGTTCCGCCGTTGTTGATGCTCACCGCGAGCAGGTTAAAACTGGAAGCTATTGTCGTCGGATTAATCCACATCGAGAAAGACGCACCGCCGACGTTGGTGACAAAATTCCTATTGGCACCGAGTGAAATTGTGTCATTCGTCCCGTCGAAGCTAAATCCATTACCAATTTGTCCCGTTGTGGAAGTTGGGCCATTTACGGCAGTCCCGTTGAAGGCATTGCTCGTCGAATCGACAATGGTGGTGCCAGAGTCATTCAAGTGATAGACGTCTCCAAACGAGGACCATACACCGGTGGCGTTTTGCTGATTCGAAGCTCCACTATTTCCATAGTATAAGTAGAGCAAAGTATTGGAGGTGGCGGACAGCGTAGGGACCTTCACCCATGCCGTCAGGCGACCTGTGGCTGACGTAAAAACTTCGATTTCATGAGCTAGTTTTGTTGTACCGTCGGAACTCGTAAAAAGAATATCGTTGCCATTCGCCAAAGCCCTTGCCGCAAGGTCAGCATCCGAACCCAAGTCGACGAGCACGGAGAAGTTGGACAAATCAGCGCCGCCACTTACCTTTGTGTAGTCGATCAAGATTTGTTTGCGGTATGCCCAGCTCGTATTGTACCAAGCAAGACTAGCATCCGACGCTTCGAGCAGTTCAATGTCGAACGGCACAACAATTCCAGCCGCGATAATACTGTCATCTTGAAGTGAGGACGATTCGAGAATCCAGTCACCTCCCTTTCCGGTAACGTTGATCGAAGCAAATACATCGGTTCCTGTGAGTTCGGCTAGGTCATCGAGAAGCGATTGCCCAGAGCCGTTTGCGTCGACGTTGCATCCAAAGATCAAAATATCTGCGTCGTCGAGCATATACTGGCTGAGCTGCTGCCAGTCCGATGCATTTTTTGACAACGAAGCGTCGGTTATCCATTCGTTCCCAAGTTCGAAGCCCCCTGCGGCTCCGTGAGAAAGGATGGAAAGTGATTGAATTCGGGAGTGCGTAGACTCGGCCCAGTCGGCAACACGGCTAAGCACGCTTGAAGCCGAATCGGATAAACTATCGTAAGCGATGACGAACGCATCCGACGATGCGGCTGCGATTAACAGAGCACTGTCATCAAGGTGTAAATCGACGAGGATGACGTTAGTTGCAAGGACCGAATCGTCGATTCTGACAGCGTCGGTTTGGCTCAATTCGGCGTCAACGATTTGAGAAAACAGTCCGTCGAGCGCGTTGATTCCGGTTTCCAACTGCTCGAAAGATTCGACGTCGAATCGACCTACGGTAGTGCTTGAAAGTATGGGTTGTTCGATGTCGCTGCTCAATGGAGACGACGATGAATCGACCAATACCACGGTCGTGTCCGGCAACGTTGACTCGGACGTGGTATCAGAGATTTCCGTTTTGTTCAGATCTTCGGTCTCTTTTTCCGAACCAACCGTTTTGGTGGTGGAGATTTCGTCGGTCGCTGCTTGCGAACCACTATCAATGACAGTGGCGTCCCCCGGGGATTCCGCCAACAATTCGGTCAATAAATCATTCAGGAACTGGATCGTTTCGTCGCTTTGGACCGGTTGGACGTGCTCGGCGAACGGGTCTAAGAAAGCAAGCAACGGAGAGGCACTGTAGAGAATGCGATCTTCGAGTTGAATCGCATCAAGCTTATGAACTTTTTTGGGTTTGGTTTGGTCGGCTGAAGGTTTGCTCCCGAACCAACGACGAAACCAGTGCCATGGAATGGCAGCCCTACCCCCAGCTAGATTTTCATCAGAAGGGTTGTTTGGGTTTGAAGGATGGCCTTGGAACGGATTGGGCATATCGGATCGCATAGTCTGGACGTGGGGATTATTCTGGATCATGGCGCACTCCGAGCGCACCGGTTTCCAGTTGAAAAATAGCCTCCACAATTCAGCCGAGTAGGATAAGCCGGTGAAAAAGAGTCTGACGCAAGGGAAATACGTAATGACTAGCGAGTCTGTAGCGACGTGGATTGGTTCGCAATTTTTTCTCAAGTTGGAAAAAGTAACATGTTCAAAGTTGTTGGGCCATTAGAGATCGTCCGGCTTAGATCCACTATATTTACCCGGCATCTGTAACCTCTCCCGCTTGCGGGAGAGGTCGGACGCGGTAGCGGCCGGGAGAGGGTATTCTCTTGCGCCACGGAAAATACGGCCCTCTCCCGGGCCTGAGAGCCCGACCTCTCCCACGAAGACGTGGGCGAGGTTACACGTAAGCCGGACGATCTCGATTGCGGCAGCTATTATCAGGCGATTGAGCTAAACCACGGATCGATTTTCGGGGTGGCCAGCATACAGAAGTTGCCCGCCACGTGGTCCGCCAGCTGGACCAAGATCAATTCGCCAATCAGAACGGCGGATGACTTCAAGATGATGTTCGATCACCACAACACTATTTCCGCGCTCGATCAATTTTCGAAGGGCGTCGATTAGGCACTCGACGTCTTTAGCGTGTAAGCCCGAAGTGGGTTCGTCGAGGACGTAAAGGGTTTTTTGTGTATCGGGTCGGGCGAGTTCAGCGGCAATTTTGATGCGTTGTGCCTCACCGCCACTCAGTGTTTGACTGGGCTGTCCCAGCGTAAGGTAACCGAGTCCAACGGATTGAAGCGTTTCAAGCACACGAGCGACTTTGGCGAAGTTTTGGAAGAAGTCATGGGCTTCGTCGACACTCATGGCGAGAATGTCTCCGATATTCTTCTCTTTATATCGAACGGCGAGCGTTGGACGATTGAAACGAACTCCGTTACAACGGGGGCAAGTCTCATAAACATCGGCCATGAAGCCCATTGAAATGGTTCGTTGCCCCTGACCTTGGCAGGCGTCGCAGCGACCCTGGCCGGAGTTGAAGCCAAAGCGTGCCGCCGTAAAGCCTCGCTGTTTGGATTCACGCGTCTGCGCGAAGACTTCGCGAACGAGATCCCAGATGCCGAGGTAGGTACTGGGTGTGCTGCGAGCGTTGCGTCCAATAGGCTGTTGATCGACGACGATGAGCTTATCGATCAGAGATAGGTTTTCAACAGATCTGAACGGTCCAACAACGTGCTTAGCCGCGACGTCATGCTTCTGTTGTTGAAAAAAGGCCTGAACCGCCGGAACGAGCGTATCCAAAATGAGGGTACTCTTACCACTACCACTCACGCCGGTTACCGTAACGAAGCACTGGAGTGGAATGTCGACATCGATCGTTTGTAGGTTGTGAAGGTTTGCCCCGTGAATGCGGAGATGTGGCCGCGTTGATTGAAGGTACGAGTCCGTCCGGATGACGGTGGCAGGAATTTGGAATGCGCCGGGAAGCGTGCTCTGTTCGGTTAGGGTTGGGGGGTGCTGAGAGCCTATCCCAAAACCGTTTTCCTCCCGCGCGCCGCGCTTCGGGGAGACGGGCTGGGGATGAGAGGGCATTGTTTCCAAGCAAATTGGCCCCTCACCCCCCGGCCCCCTCTCCCCAGAAGACTGGGGCGAGGGGGAGAAAGAGTGCGGATCGTCTTGATTTACTTGCGAATGCAATTTCATCAGGCCAGGGCCGGGGGGTGAGGGGCTGAGTTTTTGGGATAGGCTCTTTGTGAGGTACGGGCCGGTAATCGAGGCAGGGTTCTCCATGATGGATTGAGGTGTTCCCTGCGCAACAATCTGTCCCCCGTGTGACCCCGCGCCTGGGCCAAAATCGACCAAAAAATCGGCCGCGAGCATGATTTGATGATCGTGCTCGACGATGACGAGCGTGTTCCCTTGGTCTCGAAGTTCGTGAAGGATACCTATCAGTTGTTGAGCATCGCTCGGATGAAGTCCGAGCGAAGGTTCATCGAGTATATAACAAACGTCAATCAAACCCGTTCCGAGACTTGTACCTAACCGAACACGCTGCAGCTCACCGCCGGAAAGAGTCTCGGAGGACCGATTGAGTGTTAAATAACCTAGACCAATACGCTTCAAAAATTGAAGACGCTTTACAATTTCGACCGTGATGGGACGACTGATCGTTTCGGCGATTCCAGTAAGGCCCAGCTGTTGAAACCAAGTCAGGGCCTCCTCAACGGTCAAGGCACAAATCCGATCGATCGAAAGCCCATTCAATCGAATCGATCGCGATTCGGGACGAAGGCGTGTTCCAAGGCAGGCTGGACAAGCGCCCAACTGCCCACTTATCTTTTCAATGATCGTGCCAAGTCCATTGCATTCTTGGCAGGCGCCGTACGGACTATTGAAACTAAAGATGCGAGGTTCGATCTCTTGGTAGCTTAGACCACAATCAGGGCAGGCATACTTGGTGGAATAGAGTTTTTCGAACACGACGGGGGAGCCCTCACCCCCGACCCCTCTCCCATCGGAATGGGCGAGGGGAGTAAGTGCGTGTTTGAAGCTTCCATCAGAATGGGCGAGGGGAGGAAGTGCGTGTTTGAAGCTTCCGTCGGATTGGGAGAGGGGAGTCGCTTCGCTTTTGGGAGGCAGGATGAGGAGGCTGACTAGGCCATCCGCAAGTTTGAGTGCGACTTGCACGGCAGCTTCGATGCGAGGTTCGGCGTCTTCGCGGAGGATGATGCGATCGCAGATCGCTTCGATGGTGTGTGACCCATTGGGATCCAGTGATGGGGACGTTTCCAGTTCTATCGTTTCGCCATCGACACGAGCTCTGACCAGACCGGCTTTGCGAAGCGTATCGAAAGCCGCACGATGTGATCCTTTTCGACCCCGTACGATCGGGGCGAAAAGCGTCAACTTGCTTCCGATGGGCTGAGAAAGAATGTCTTGAATAATGTCCGTCGTCGATTGTTGCTGAATGAGGGCATTGCATTGATGGCAAAAGGGGGTTCCTGCCCGGGCCATCAAGAGTCGGAGAAAATCATAAATCTCAGCCAGGGTAGCGACGGTACTTCGCGAATGGATCGAAGCTGATTTTTGGTCGATACAAAGGGTCGGCTGCAAGCCGGAAATGGAATCCACGGTCGGTCGTGGAAGGACATCTACCAAGCGTCGCGTCGGGTTGCTGAGGCTGTTTAGATACTGCCGCTGGC
>JANOAI010000167.1:0-2521 GCA_031411055.1 Pirellulaceae bacterium | reverse complement strand
GGAGGGTCGAGGAGGAGGAACGACGACGAGGGGAGGGAATATGGTCACGAAACATTCGAAATCTCACCCTCCCCGCTGGCTCGTACCTCGCCATCGACCCTCCCGCTCTTCGCGGGAGGGTGAAAGTAGATGGCATTGGGCTAACGGCGTTCGGCTGATTCAAAGTGGCGCTGCCCAGCTATGTAAAACACCCTAATTCGGAAAGCGTCCTCCTCATTTACCACTTGGCAAAGCACTGAACATATTCCAGAACGCAGGCTGGATGGCCAAGCCGCCATTGAGGGAAAAGGAGGGCAACCCTATATTGTCCGTTTCGTCGCACGATTTTAGAAATTGAAAGCCGTATTTGGCACGCAATATGAGTACAAACGAACGTCGGACCGAGTTAAAAAGCAATCTTTTGGCCGATCGGCTAGAAGGGGTTGCTTTGGCAGTCAAACCCCATCTAAAGCTTTTTGGGGTCCTCGCGGCTGCTTTGGTGGTTTTGGCCTGCGTTTACGCTGCAATGCTATGGAAACAAGAAAAGGCATCGGCGAGTGCCTGGTCTGACTTCTACTTCTCTGGCAGTCGATCTGAGACCCTGCGCGACGTATACGAAGATCACCCGAAACAATTGGCTGGTCTCTGGGCTCGGCAGGCGAGCGGCGACGCTCTCCTGGGCCAAGCTCTGGGGCAGATTTATCTTGATCGCGAACTGGCCGATAAATTGCTCGGCGAAGCATCGGATCACTATCGCCATGTAATCATCAGTTCCAAAGATTCTCTCCTGGTTTCACGTGCGCTGTACGGATTAGCCCAAGTCCTTGAAAGCCAAGGTAAGTCAGAAGAGGCGTTGAAGGAGTACAAGAAGCTCGTCGTGATGGGCGACGTCCATCCAGAAATGCGAGCCGACATCACGCGTCGCGTTGAGTTTCTTCAAAGTCGTGAAGGCGAGAAGTTCATCTCTTGGTTCAAGAGTAACCGTCCATCCGCTCCCAAAGCTGTCGATTTGCCGTCAGATCTGAAATCGCTTCCCGACAAGCCCGATATCAACTTCGCAACGCCACCATCCACAGGTGACGCGAAGCCATCGGTACCTGCCGCCACGGATGCGAAACCATCCAACGATGTGTTGCAAATCCCTGCGGCCAAACCCACCGAGCCTACGACCGATACAAAACCGGCTGACCCAAAACCAACCGATACAAAACCGGCTGAGCAAAAGGCCGAAGCCGCGATTGAGAACTCCCTCCGTATCGAAACACCCTCTGCAGAATCCAAAAAGGATTCAGGCTCTTAGTGTTACGATGACAAGCGATTCTTCGGCGTCGATCGACGATGCTTCAGACGATGCCGATGAAGCGATTATTTCGGACGTGCTTTCGCCGTTCAGTTTCGTCGTCGATGAAGAGACGCAAGGGCAGCGCGTCGACCTCTTTCTATCGTTGAAATGTGACGGATACAGTCGCATGTTCATCCGGAAGGTAATCGACAAAGGGTTGGTGCTTGTCGATGGCCGACCCGTCAAACCAGCCTTCAAAGTCTTTCCGACTCAAACGGTCAGTGGTTCGCTTCCGCCTCCGCCAACCGATGGTCCCATTCCCGAAGATATTCCGCTCGAAGTTCTTTATGAAGACGAATATCTTGTTGCGATCAACAAGCCAGCCGGAATGGTTGTTCATCCAGCCAAAGGTCACTGGAAGGGGACGTTGACTTCGGCGCTGGCTCATCATTTCCAAAAGCTGAGCGACTGTGGTGGACCAACACGCCCAGGCATTGTTCATCGACTGGATCGCGAAACCAGCGGTGTAATCTGCATCGCAAAAACGAACGAAGTCCATTTTAAACTGTCGGCTTTATTTGAAGCTCGCGAAGTCCAGAAAGAGTACCGAGCGATCGTCATCGGAAGCCTCGATTTCGATCGCGACTGGATTCGACAACCGATTGGCCATCACCCCTATCAACGTGAGAAGATGGCGATTCGCGCAGGACACGAATCCAGCCGCGACGCCGAGACTTTTTTTGAAGTCATCGAACGATTTCGAGGTTATGCCTATCTACGCGTCCGGCCGAAAACCGGTCGAACCCATCAGATTCGTGTTCACTTGTCGCATATCGGGGTCTCTGTCCTTTGCGACCGTTTGTACGGCGGTCAAGCACGAGCGACGCTCGGACAACTTCAGCGTCGTCAAGCGCGTGGCTTGCCTGCTCAAGCCGATGACCAAGAAATCATCCTCCATCGCCAAGCATTGCATGCGTACAATATCGAGTTCACGCACCCGATCACCCAAGTCCCACTCTCGATTCACGCCCCACTCCCTCCCGACCTCGAAAAAACTCTCGCCGTTCTGCGACAAGCTTAGAGCCTACTCCCAAACAATTTTTTCTCCCCCTTGCCGCTTCGGGAAGAGAGGGCCGGGGGGGTGAGGGGCTAAGGTTTGTACGCGTACCCAAGCTCCGCGGAATCGGCAATGCGCCACTCGGTTTGTTTATCCGGTTTTCATTCTGAAGGGATTCGAGACAATAGCCAGTGGTTGAGCGA
>JANOAI010000166.1:0-5487 GCA_031411055.1 Pirellulaceae bacterium | reverse complement strand
CATTGAATATGCTCGCATTGCATCTCTCCTTAGATGTATGCAAACTAACAAAGAACGCCCCTCAAAAGCTACATCAATTCTAGAACCGCTCTAGACTGCTTGAGATCGCGTCTGCGAAGCACGCCGAACGCCAAAGACATTGCGGGATGGAATGCCAAGTCCATCTTGGATGCGAGATGCAAATTGTTGGCGGCGATTATCGTGAAAGGAGATGGCTTCGACGCTCCTCTATTCGGGAAACGAGCTGTTTTCAAAATTAGCCTTGTTCGGTACCCCATTGAGATGAAGCGGGAGTTGATGGGAGCATGATCGCGATTGTCGAACCATTGCCCTTCACGCTGCTCGCGAAGATTTTACCTCCGTGAGATTCCACAATTCGTTTGCACAGAGCCATTCCTAAACCGGTACCAGACTGTTTTGTCGTATAGAAGGGCTCAAAGAGTTGGGATAAAGTCGATTCATCCATACCGTCACCGGAATCTTGGAAAGAAATTTCTAAAATGTTTCGTCCTTCGATTATTCGACGATGGAAACTTACTTCGATCGTGCTATCAATATCTGAAGCTGCCATCGCGTTATTTAAGACGTTACGAAAGACTTGTGACAATCGAGTCTCATCAGCTTGTAACACAATTCTCGGCGTCGGATTGTGTACCATTAATCGATGTTTCGAACTAGGAAAGTCCTCACGCAGGCCTTGAATCACTCGATGCAATATCGGTAGGCAATCAACCTGCTTTAGCGTAAGCGCAATCGGTGCAGCGTAATTGCGCACTTCTTCATAGGTCCGCTGTAAATCGCCCAGTGCCTCTCGAATACGGTGCGCCATGTCGAGAGGCTCGGATTGTCCTTGCAAATCGAGTTCGAGAAGATCAAGACAACTGCGAGCCCGTTGTAGGGCGTTTCGGCTCTCATGTGCGAGGCCGGTAACCATCTGGCCAATCGCCGCTAACCGTTCCGACTGAACCAGTTTTTGTTGAGTGACCGGTATTTGACGTTTGAGTCGATAGAGCTCAGCTAGCGCTGCGAGTTGCGCGCGAAGCGTCTCGGGTTCCACCAATCTGACGAGGTAGTTATCGATGCCTAGTTGAATGGCGGGTATTTTAGGATTCGTCTCGGCGTATCCCGCAACAATAAGGACTGCAACCGCAGGTCCCCGCTTATTGAGTTCCACGACAATTTCGCATGTATCCAAATCCGGGACTTGACGGTCGAGTATGATCGCTAAGAATTGCGTGACATTTTGAAACGCAAGCAATTCTTTGACACTTCCAGCTGTTTCGACTTTGTAGCCATCCAGCAACAATGCATGTCGTATGCTCTCTCGCATCGATACTCCATCGTTGACGACCAGGACGGATAACGAATCTTCCATTCCGATCGAGCCTCTATCCGAACTATTCATGATCGATTGACTCTATCGATTGGGGACATCACGGCAAGCTCAGTCGAAAGCAAACGAGTTCAGTAGGACGATTTGTGAACTTATAGTGGCATCGGATGCGATCTAGGTCGCGGCGATGGTCATTCGAAGCTCGAGAATTCGTCGCTAAATACTTGGTAGTCTCAGTTTTCTCATTATCCAACCGTCACTCTCCCGAGAATGCATGTCATCTCAATCAAAATTGCTCTAACTAACCCAAAGCCAACGACACAGATTGGTGCAAATGTAATACCAAAGAACTAAATTGCTGTTTCCCTTAGTCAGACTGGCGATGTCAAATCGGATAGCGCTTTGAAGTGACACATAGAAACGTATTGTCGAGTCAAAACGCGTCGAAACGCACACGACTCGGGACTGAGTTCCCAAGACGTCAGGGGTTTAGAAATCTTCGAAATAGATCTGGCGTAACCAAGGGCATGCTGTTGAGATCTCCATTGCAGATTATCACGACAGTCCGGACAAACATGCGCGAGTCGTCGATGAAAGAGATGCTCGACAGCATCCAGGGCAGTCTCAAGATGTTTTACGCGAGCTTCTTCCAATGCTTCTTCCAACGCTTCATTGATGGGCAATGCATGCGATAGATTCTCTTCAGACCAGTAAGCAAGTGCCACGCGGAGCAGGGACAATTCATCGCGTATAAGCATGTTTGGATTGCTCCTATCACAAAGGTGTAGACTTTTCAAAACGATGGATGCAAATATCACTGGCACTTAATTCAGCTCCGTATGACTACGAGTGACCCTTCGCCGCGTTTTGGTAGTAGCCGAACCAGTGGAATCGAACCGATAGACGCCACCGAGCTCAGCATCCAAGCATCGTCCGCTCGCCCACTGACGCAGCCGATCTAACGATTCAGCCGATGACTTAGCCACCGGTACAACGTTTTGAGCCGCTTGAAATAGTGGAACATCGAGTAACGCGGCCAGACGGCAACACGATCGAATTGCGGCTCTGGTCCATTGATCATCCTTTGGCAAGCTTGTTCCGAATCGATATTGAAGACTTCTCGATACATGGCCCAGATCGCATCTTTCTGCTCACGACTAGGTAGATCGACGAAGAAGATCGTATCGAAGCGTTCGGCTAGTGAGAACTCGGGCGTGAGCTTCGTGATATCGTTGGAGGTGCAAGCTACAAAGACATCTGATTCGTGATCGTTCAGCCAACTCAAGAAGGTTGAATCCGTCAGAAACCAAGGAAAATCGACGCCTGGCCAAGATTCTATGTCATTTTTTGGGAATCGTGTCAGACTAGCCCGATAATTCGAGTTTAGTCCTGTAGAGACCCAATTATGACGGAATTTCCAAACACAAAATCCCTGCTCTTAGCGAATATCCAGTCTCCCGAAAATCGGGAAGCCTGGGAAGAATTCGTGCAGATCTATCGTCCCGTGGTCTACCGAATGGCTAGGCGCCGCGGAATGCAGGACGCGGATGCACAAGACCTGTCACAGGACGTTTTGATACGAATTTCTAAGTCGATCGAAGGATGGGTGCCTCAGGAAGGTGTTCGCTTTCGACACTGGCTGCGAAAGGTGGCCAGCAACGCGATCGTTACAGCGGTGACAAAGTCAACGCCTCTCGGAATCGTGAATGGCTCGGCGGCGGAACAAATCTTCGCTGAAACTCCCGAGACTTCTGCCGTCACAGGCGAGCTGCAGAGCGAGTGTTTCAGAGAACAATATCTTCGTGCGGCAGCCATAGTGAGGGTCGATGTCAGTCCCGCCACTTGGGCTGCGTTCGAACGAACGGTCATTCAGGGCCAGTCTTGTGAAGACGCTGCGGAATCACTCGGCAAATCTCTCGGCACCATTTATGCCGCTCGCAGTCGTATTCTCAAGCGGTTGCAAATCGAAGTTCAACGTTTGGAAGGAGAGACTCGATGAATTCCCCAAAACATGAATCGCCTACTGCTGGATGTGATCTTCAGCGAGTTCGGGACTTTCTGAATTCAGATCAATATCACATGGAAGATGCCGATTTGATTGCGCATCTCGATGTGTGTCCGTCGTGTCGCATCTATCTCGATACTCAGGCGGGCGAACCGGAGCGTTGGCTGCAGGCGAAAGCCTTGCTGAAGACCAACGAGTTCGACCACGCGAGTAGCGTTGAGTATTCGGCAGCGACTTGCTGCGGTACAGAAGCTAGTCTTCCAGTTGCGGTTAAGGACGTTCTAGATCTGCTAGTGCCCTCCGAATATCCGAACCATCTGGGAAGGCTGGGAACGTATGAGGTGACCGGCGTAATTGGTGTTGGAGGAATGGGGGTTGTGCTCAAAGCAATTGATCCATCACTTGACCGAGTTGTTGCAGTCAAAGTAATGAGTCCGAAACTCGCTCACAACGACAAAGCTCGCAAGCGGTTTGCACGCGAAGCCAAAGCGGCGGCCGCAGTGTTGCATCCCAACGTGGTCCCAATTCACAGCGTATCGAGCGGCTCGACATTGCCCTATTTGGTGATGTCCTACATTCGTGGTGGTTCCTTGCAGAAGCGACTTGACCAAGAGGGCGCACTGCCACTGGTGGAAGTGCTGCGGATCGGCTCGCAAATCGCAGCCGGACTTGAGGCCGCTCATGAACAGGGATTGATCCACCGCGATATCAAGCCAGAAAACATTCTGCTCGAAGAAGGTGTTGAACGGGTCACGATCACCGACTTTGGTTTGGCCCGTTCGATTGATGACAACACCATTACGCAGTTGGGTTCCATTGCGGGAACGCCGATGTATATGTCTCCAGAACAAGCACGCGGCGAACAGCTTGACCAATCCAGCGACTTATTCAGTCTTGGAAGTGTTTTGTATGCGATTTGCACTGGCCGCCCACCTTATCTAGCAAATAGTTCCTACGGAGTGATGCGTCAAATTATCGACGAAGCTCCTCGGCCGCTACCAGAGATCAAGCCTGATGTTCCTGAATGGTTCGCCAAGATTGTTCGAAAGCTGATGGCAAGAAATAAAGCGGATCGCTTTACCTCTGCGACTGAAGTTCGACAGACACTCGAAGCGTGTCTTAGTCACCTCCAGCAACCGAATGGTTATACGCTTCCGGAAATTCCAGATTTGCTTTCACTTCCAGTTCACCCCAGTTCCGAAGGAACCTACAGAATGATAAAATTTGCAGCCGGAATGTTGACGATGGCGCTAATCGCGATCGTCGCGAGTCAATTCAATTGGGTCCCCAAGCCAACACCTCCGATCGCCACCAATGTACATGGGGAGATTCAGGCCTACGTTCAGTTCGATGTCCCTGAAATCTCCGAAGAGATTGCAGAGCGGCTGATCGGTCGAGCCGAACACATGTCCTTTACGAAGGTGACAACGCTTTCTCCGAAAGTCGCCGCCGTACTGGCAAAGCACCCAGCTAACCTGAGTTTTCCCGCGATCAAGCAAATGACACCGGAGGTGGCTCTTGCGTTGGTTAGCAAGAAGGAGAGCTTGTGGATAGCGTTGACGGGCCTTAAGGAAGTATCCCCGGAGTTGGCACATTCATTTGCGAATGCCAAGTGCGCGATAGATCTGAGCGGCGTTGACGAATTGACTCCTGAATCAGCGGAAATCTTGGTAAATGGTGATGCAACTCTAAAGCTCGGTTTGCAATCAATGACGCCAGAAATCGCTGTATTATTAGCAAACCACGAAAACTGGTTAAGCCTCGACTCGCTTCGCGATATTGATGTCGACTCGGCCAGGGAATTAGCTAAACACCGAGGCTGGCTGTCTCTAGACAGCCTTTCCCTGATAACGCCAGACGTCGCAGAAGCATTCGGACATTTCAACGGTGACAAACTTGATCTTGGCCTTACCTCGTTGGACCTTGAAACGGCAAAGCAGCTTGCCAATGCAGAATGTCGAACGGGGCTCTACCTGGACCAACTCGAGACGGTTACAGCCGAAATCGTCGAAGTACTCGCCAGTGGAATCAAGATTCTTAGTTTTCAAGGGCTCAAAATGGATGATGCCTCTTCCAAAGAAGCCCTCAAGGCTGTGGTCGAAGGGCTTCGCGTTAAGGGCAAAATCGTGCTGTTGCCGCGCTCTAACTA
>JANOAI010000165.1:0-3942 GCA_031411055.1 Pirellulaceae bacterium | reverse complement strand
AGAGCATTTTCATTTTTCATATAGCCATTCGGAAAACGGGGTCAGGTACCAAAAGTGCAAAGCACCCGAAGGGCCGTTCTGGCTTTTGGTACCTGACCCCGTTTTCCAAGCCTATGTCGTTCATGAAAATGCTCTAGAACCACACGGACGAAGAAGGATCCGTGAGGAAAACATGCGATTGTTTCCATAATAACGCCGAACGGCAAAAAGAACATTCTCTCCTCCGGAAATGGAGGTAATTTCGTCGTTTCTCGCTGTTCGCACGCGAAGTTTGGAAAACACGTGCTTTTCACACCGTAAAATCAGAGTCGAGCTCAACCTGTACGATGCACTTCCAGCCCGTCGATGCCATTGTTTGTCCACGGACGGCGAGTCCGTCGTACGTCAAAATCTAGCGGTGACGAAGCACTAGTTCGACTGTCCCAAATCCTTTAACACGAAGCGCAAGCGAGTGGTTTGACTATCGAAACCTCAAGAAAACCACTCGCTTGCGCTTCGTGTTATCAATGAGATTATGCCTTCCGTAAGGATTGGGGACAGTCGAATGAGTGCTTTGTCACTCAGTTAAATATGGAATCGAGCGAGGTCGTTTTGCCCGCAACAAATTTTGTTCGAGCGGGCGAGATTCCTACGCCTTGAATTTCGTCAATCTGCATTTGTCCATTCTAAAAGCCGCATTCTTCGTAAGCCCTACACACGTGGGTTGGCGTATAGCGAACGTCGATCCCAACCGGCGTTTTCGTGCGCTGTTGCCATGAACGTCGCAAAAACTAACTTGCAGCGAGGGTTCGTCTGCGCAACGATCCATTTTCAGGGTAGAAGTTTAGAGGATCTCCCCAAGTCTCCTTGAATTTTGCATTCGGAAAAGTTGCTATCATAATCGACTTTCCTGTAAGTATGCTTAGGTTCGGAGAGAAGGAATCCTAAACCAGAATGAAAATTGCAAAGGAAGCGCAACGAGCATTGGCAGCAGGATTCAGTTCCATTGTCGAGCAGTTCAATCTGCCAGATTGCTTTTCGTCCGAGGTCCTAGACGCAGCCGAGCATGCGACGCAAGCGAAGGGGAAAAACGGTCGACCAATTTGGGAAGATTCGCGACGCAATGCAACGGATCTCCCTTTCGTGACACTGGATCCCGCTTCGTCAACCGATCTAGATCAAGCATTCACACTTCAGAAAGAAGGCAACGACCTCATTCTCTCCTATGCAATGGCCGATGTAAGCGCGTTCGTCCCGATCGGTGGAATGGTCGAGTATGAAGCGTGGCAGCGCGGAGTCACTATTTACGGTTTGGCAGAGAGGATACCTTTATACCCCAGCGTAATCTCGCAAAATGCGGCCAGCTTACTCCCCGATGGCCCACGCCCGGCGGTGTTGGTGGTCGTTGTTATCCACGTTGATGGAACCGTGAAGCTTCGCAGTGTCGATCGCATCATTTGCTGGAGTCGAGCAAAACTCGCGTATAACAGTGTTGATCTGAGCCAGTTGCCATTCGTCGAGGAATTTGCAAATCGGATGTGGGCGGCTGAAATTGCACGAGGAGCTATTCGCGTTGATTTCCCTCAACAAGAGGTTGTAGCCGATGCCTTAGCCCCAGGCGGTGTGCGACTTGAATTGCGAGCGAGAATGGTTTCGGAGCTCGTAAATTCGACACTATCATTGGCAGTCAATATGGCCATTGGCTCCTTGTTTCGAGACTCGCGAATGGGATTGTTTCGTGTCATGGATGAACCGGAGCCACGGGCGATTGCAATGTTGCGTCGAGCAGCTCACGCGCTTCAGATTTCCTGGGCGCCATCAGAAACTCTTCGCGATCTACAACGACGAATGGAGCCTTCCAATTCGATTCACCAACAATTCCTTCTGGATGCCCGACGCGCGGGCGGGCGAGCAAGTTACGAATCATTTAATAGCCGAAAAACACCCTGGCATTCTGCGATCGCTGCCACTTACGCTCACGCGACGGCACCCATGCGTCGACTTGCAGACCGTTACGTGCTCGACCTTGCTTGGCTACTGGCGAATGGCCATTCCATTCCCACAACTCTAACGAATCAGATAGAACAACTTTCTAGCGTCATGGAACGATGCGAAGGACGAGCTGCCAATGTCGATCGGGCAGTGATCGATCTTCTCGAAGCAGTTTCGCTTCAGCATCGAATTGGAGAAATACTTATCGCGGAAGTCATAGACGTTGAAAACGGCGTCGTCCAAATTACCGAACATGCGATTCGAGCTCGTGCCTCGAAACTTTCCAATGTTGAAAACGGCGATACGGTTCGTGTCCGTATTGACGTTGCCGATCCGACCAAGCGGCTTGTTCGGTTCACGGCTGTCGACTAGCTTCATTCCCCTCTTTAGTTGTCGTACTTCCAAGCTTCAGATTTATTTTCTCATGCGCTGAGTTGGACTTCGCGTTGGAAGTGCGGGAAATATTTTCTGGCGTTCATTCAGCTCGAACTTGAGGTATTGAACCATCTCTAATTGTTCGCTGACGAGATCCGTCGATTCGCTCAAGTCTTCGTCGAGATGAAACAACGACATCGTCCCGTTTGAGAACTGAATGAACTTCCAGGCTCCATCGAAGAGAGCCGAGTGCGTCCCAGCGATCAGCAATGGACCACGATCGATTCGTCCACCCGATCGTAGTGCCGGCCAAAGATTCCGGCCATCCATGTTTTGTTCCCGACTCAGCTCGATTCCGGCTACTCCGGCAAGCGTCGGGTACCAGTCTTGCGCGGACATGACTTGGGGGCTCACCGAATCGGCCTTCAATTCATTTGGCCACCGCATAATACAAGGGACATGAATTCCGCCTTCGTAGACGGATCCCTTGGCGTTTCGGAAGGGTGCGTTTCGACCGGATTGATCAGCTCCGTTGTCGGAAAGAAATAGGACCAGCGTGTTTTGTCGCAAGTTTTCTTGGTCGAGTACAACCAGAATATTGCCAATAGCAACATCGAGGGCTTCGATCATTCCAGCACGAATCGCTGACGATTTATCGAGCTGGCCGTATTTTTCTGAATATTCATCCGGTACCGCGAATGGGAAGTGCGGTGCATTAAAGGCGACCTGCATGTAAAACGGTCTTTGTGTGTCTCGCGATTCTAAAAGTCGAATTGCTTCCTCTTCGAGCAAAAACGTCGAATACCCCTCTTCGTGAATCGTCGCGCCATTGCGCTGCCAATCGACTTGACCAACGCGACTTGTATGCTTGAAGTAGTCAATTTCGGGACCGAGAAATCCGTAGAAATGATCGAATCCACTTTGCAATGGCGGACTCGCAAATCCAAGATGCCACTTCCCAACTAACATCGTTTGATATCCTGCCGATTGCAGGGATCGAGGGAGTGTCGGTAACGCCGCCGGGAGTCCAGGATCACGTGCTTGGAGGGCGGTTGTAATTCCGAAGCGCCGTGGCATCTGGCCCGTTAAAATTGCTGCGCGAGCCGGACTGCAAAGGGGGTACGTGTAATAACGCTGAAGTTCGACTCCCTCCTTTGCCAGTCGATCAATGTTAGGCGTCTGCGCAACTCCACCATGAAGGCGAATGTCACCGTAGCCTAAATCATCAGCGATGATCAGAACAATGTTGGGCTTCTCATCGGCGTATAACCAGTCAAACGAAAGAAGAACAACAGCGAAAGTCTTGAGAAGTCTTTTCATTGATTTTATCGCTTCGTCTTCATCACTTGGCAAAGCTATGGAAGTATGCAGAAAAAAACCGTGTCGAATCGGGAAATTCGACACGGCATAGAACCTAATTCGTTCCAGCCTATTCGGGTCTTCGTGGTCGCTCTGTGGGTGCGCCACCGTCGCCAGGACGGTGGGTCGCCGATCTCACGTCGAGCTCGCTGCCCACCGCGGTGCGCATCGCCGGCATCGGTGAGGAGGCCGCACGACGCGCGGCCGGCCACCTGCGCGGCCTGACCGACCCCGACG
>JANOAI010000164.1:0-17305 GCA_031411055.1 Pirellulaceae bacterium | reverse complement strand
AAGAACTTCGATGGTAGCAGTCATGGTCGTCGGCACGGTCACGAGGATCGAGTCACTGGTCTTCTCCGCGATAAACGTCGGTGAGTAAGTCGCTGCGGCGCCTTTGGCTGTCTTGGAGATGTATGCGTTCGCGAGCACCAGATTCTTGGGGCCATGCTTCTTCACGAAACCTGCTGGGTAACGATTCAACTCTGATTCTACCCATTTCAGAATTTGTAGCGCGTTGTCGAGATGCTCCGGCTTGAGCGCGGTCACGACATAGTTCTTGGCAAACACTGCATCATCAGCGCGAGCCAACTTGATGGTCGCTCCAATGTCGGCTTGGAAGCGTTGAACTACTTCAGCGAACTTTGGATCTTGTTCGATCGAAGCACTGGCAATCGCTTGTACGCTTTCCTTCTCCGATTGGGCGGTCTCGGGCTTCTGCGCCAAGGCGGAGCTGGCGAGAGCCAGTGCGGTGGCGACCGCGAGATACGCTTTGAATCGGTGGATGCGAAGTCGGGAGGAAATGGGCGGACGTCTGTGATTCATGGATTAAACGATACCAGATGGCTTTGTGGGGTTCATCGGCTCCGTCCGCGTGCGATGTCCGCCTTCAACTCCGCGAAGAGTTCCTTCCCCACCGCCGCCAGCTTGTCGATGTGCGCCGTCGCAATCTTGGACAGCAGGTGAAGCACTGTGGATCGCGCCAGCCCATGTCATCGACAACGATGATAAGGACGTTTGGGCTTTCCAATGCGCAGAGGCGTTTCCAATCTGAATTAGAAGCGAACCGAGGGTGAAGATGAGTAAGTTTGAGTTCATTAGTAAGAGCTGTAAGTGAATATTGGTAAAAGATTGGGGGTAAAAAATGGGAAAACATTTCCGAACCTTTTGACGGTCCTCTCAAACAGAGACGATGCGATGAAAATGATTTGAAGAAAACTTAGTCGCTCATTTTAACGTGATGAAATGAACAGAGGTTTGTGTGATGTTGATCCAATGAATGGCTGCAAGATGGGTGTGTTTGAGAAGTCTCATAGCTTGGTGTTCAAACTCTTCCAGTCGCTTCTGCAAGCCGGTGATTTTAAAAGCGACTCCTGGAGCAGCAAGTCGCATCCGCTGATCGACAAGATGCCCTTTATGCCCTATCACTGGGACAGGCATCAGAACGTTTTCTTCGCCACCGAGTAAGTGCGTAATGGCTTCTTCGTAGAGTCCGATCTCTAGGCCACTACCCCAATCATGAATAAGCGGCATGAGTAGGTCGCGGAGATGACAGGCTCCGGGGATCTGAGAGTTCCATCGAGTGTCGAAGATACTTGGATTTTTGAGATCGGCGAGTCTGGCGGTACAGTTCACGAACTCATGTCCCACGGACTCGGGCCGCATATTGATGACCTTGCCGTGTGCCAGATCCAAGAGGAGGAGGTAGTTAAGAGTCTGTCCACGATGACGGGAATGAATCGCGTCTGCTACCTTGAACTCAAACAGGCCGCCGTTGTTAATGAGAACGTCCACGTAGTAGGATTTTGAGAAGGTACCGTGAGTGACAATGATCTCCGCCTCAAGTACAACTCCGCTCATGCGATCAGCCAACTCCTTTTTATAGACGATCTCATCAAAGAAGCGGCCAAAGTCATTGTGGATGGCGAAAACGTGCCCCATCACCTCGTTCGAAAGGTGCTTGAACTCATCCTGCGAGATGCGGTTCGCTTTGATGGGACAATGTATCGGCATAACAAAAAGGGTTTGGTAAAAGGTTGCGTGTAAAAAATCAAAAAGTTGTTCATGATCTTTTACCCCGAATCTTTTACCAGCAATGGGGGTGAGTTACCGAACCAACGACCCCACATCGACAGCACGGATCTGGAAGTCTTTGAATGACTCTGTGTCGGCGGATTTTTGCGTGCGAGTGTCCTTTTTATTGGACCAGATCGGCGTGGTGCTGCCGTCGGCGTGGCGAAGTCGAAGGTTGTCGAGGTAGACAGTGTAGGTGCCTGGAGTGCCGCCGCTGAAGACGATACCGTGCTTGCTGAGTGGGCCGGGGGCGTTGGAGCAGAGTCCAACGATGCGATGTTCCCATCGGTTCGCTGATTCTTTTGGGCCAGGGCCGTTGGCTTGTTCGCGGTTATGCTGGTCGATGCCAACCCCTTTTTTGAAGAGAAGCGAAGAAGGTTTGTTGTCGTTGCTACGCATCGGCGAATAAAATGGATGACGCTTCGGAATGTTGGCTGAATAGGCGATATCGAACTCGATCCAGTCGGTAGCTGTTTGCCTGCCGCCCCAACTCGCGATGGGAACGATGAGGCGATCGCTAGGTTTCGATTTATCGGTGACGGTAACGGTGACTTCGAGCACTTCGCCTTCGGGTGTGGGCATGGCGTATAACTTCGACGGCGCGGGCTGATGCGTGAGCGCCGCACCGAGAGATTCAGCCCAAGTATCCATTTTTGCTTTAAGGTTTTTCACGACCTCTGGATGTGTTTCCGCGACGTTGGTGACTTCGCATTCGTCGGTCTTCATGTCGTAAAGTTCGAAGCGATCGAAGAAACGATGTAACTTCCAATCTGCTGTACGAAGCGAGTCTTCATCACGCCAGACCCAGTAGTAGCTGTCGACTGGACTGGTCGAGCGGTCTCGCAAAGCTGGCCAAACATTTCTGCCATCGAGCGGACGAGTCTCCGGCATCGTCGATCCAGTCATGGCCATCAGTGTGGGGAACATATCGAGCGCGCCGCAAAGACCGGGCCAGGTCGTGCCGCCAGCAAGGCCGCCTTTTGGCCATTGAATCACCGTAGGAAGTCGTACGCCCCCTTCGTAGACGCTATGTTTTGCTCCGCGCAATGGTAAGCTGCTACCGGCCTCCATTGCACCGTTGTCGCTCGTTAATACAAATATCGTGTTATCGCGCAAGCCACGTTTGTCGAGTTCGCCAAGGATGGCGGCGACGTTGTTGTCGAGCGCATGCAGCATGGCAGCATGATGATGTTTTTCTTCAGCTTTGGTCTCCGCATTTGCAGCAGGGAGGGTGGCCGCGATTTTAGGATCGATCTTAGCAAGATCATCGGGTTTGGCCTGGAGCGGCGCATGCGCGATGTGGAAGGGGACGTAGCAGAAGAACGGACGATCTTGGTTTTCGTTGATGAATTCAAGAACATGTTGCGTGACGAGATCATCGGTGTACCCTTCATCCTGCGGGCGGAATTCGGTATTGTGCCACCAGCTCACTGGGCCCTTGCCTTTTACGGTGCGACGATTGAAATAGTCTTCGCCGCCACCGTAATAAATCCAAGCTTCGTCAAAGCCGTGCACATTGGCTCCGAAACCCGGTTCGAACTTTTTGTTCGGAAGGTCCGTGAATGCTTCCGCAAAGGCGGAGCGAAAAGCGGGCGAATCTGGATCTTTACCGTTATGCCATTTGCCAAAAACTCCAGTTCGATATCCGTTGGCTTTGAAGCCTTCAGCAATGGTCGTTTCCTCTTTTTCCAATTCGCCGCCAACCTCAGGGCCAGTACCGACGCGAAACGGATGCCGACCGGTAAGCAACATGGCTCGAGTCGGTGAACAGACGCACCAGCCCATGAACTGCGTCAGCTCAATACCTTGCTTGAACACGCGGTCGATGTTCGGAGTCGCAACACCTCCGCCATGAGCACTGATATCCCCCCAGCCAAGATCGTCGACCATGATATAGACGACATTAGGCTTGGATGAATCTGCGTAGGTAGTGCTGCAAAGTGTACAAAGGAATAGAGAGAAGATGTATTTCATGGTTGAGGGGGTCCTATGGTTTCAAGTTGCATTAAGAGTTCTTGGACAATTCCGGGATGCTCGTTGGCGACATCGTGAAGCTCTTCCGGGTCCCGATCGTGATCGTAAAGTTCGGTGTGATCGTCGCTCCATCGCGTGCATCGCCAACGGGCCGTGCGAATGCTTTGGCCGTAAAGATTGGATCCTCGCGTGACGAGCGTGAATGCGGCGTCTTTAACGCTGGTTGTGGGCTTTTCTAAAACGGGAAGCAAACTTATTCCTGCGACTGCATGTGGAATCTTGAGTCCGCAATGTTCGGCGACGGTGGGATAGAGATCGACAAACTCAACGATCGAGCGGCTCGCCTGGCCGCCTTTCATGTCTGGCGCGGCAATTACGAGCGGTGCTCGACACGCGCGTTCGAAGAGCGTGTTCTTGTTCCACCACTGTCGCTCGCCGGTGTGATATCCATGATCGCCGACGAAGATGACCAGCGTCTTGTCCCACAGTTTATTCTTGTCGAGTGTATCGAGCACTCGGCCGAGTTGTGCATCCATAAAACTCGTTCCGGCACAGTAGGCGCGGAAGAGTTCACTCCATTCTTGGTCAGAAAATTTCGCGAATGCTTCACCGTACGCACCGAAACCTACGGCATCCCTGCTCGCTGCTGTCATGTCCGCTGGATCCCGCCAGATCTTAATCGATTCAAGCGGATACAAATCAAAGTACTTCTTCGGCGCGATGAAAGGATCGTGTGGCTTCATGAAGCCACAACCGATAAACCAAGGCGTATCGCCCAGTTCGTTTATCTTGGCCACGGTTGCGGCCGCGATTTGACCATCCGGTTGATCTTCATCCGTACCATCAGCGATACCCCATTGGCACCATTTGAGGGCACCACCGGTCACGTTACGACCTTCGATCATCTTCTTTCCCGTCGTGGTGGCTTCAAAGGCCTGCGCCGTGCGCCATGATTTGCCTGAGTCCATCCACGCTTGTTTTGCTTCGAGATTTTTGCCACCGCCAAGATGATAGAGTTTTCCGAATGCGTGCGATTGCCATCCGGCTTCCTTGCAAAGTTGCGGCATCGTGACGATATCGGGCAGTTTCTCGCGAAGCTTCCTGTCATTGCCGACGATACCGGTTTGCTCCGCACGCAGTCCGGTCATCATGCTACTACGACTGGGATTGCAAACCGGGTATTGAACATACGCTCGCTCGAACGTCGTGCCGCGAGCACGGAGTCGATCGAGATTCGGAGTCTTTACTACTTCGCGGGTGAAGGCACCGCCATAGTCACGCAAATCATCGACCATGATCAACAAGACATTGGGGTGCTCGATGGCGACGCTATCGTTGGCGGCGTAGGCTACGAAAGAAAAAACGAGAGCAAAAGAAAATAGGAAGAGTAAACGCATGGATGTTTAAGGGTGGTTGAAAATGCCAAGAGTTGGGGAGGCTGAGTAAATTCGACGCCCAAAGTTCCCGCTTGCGACCATAAAGACGATCGCCGATTTTTCGAGATTCGTTGGGCCTCTTAGTTATTCCGTTTTGGCTTACTTGTCTTTGTCATCCGTCTTCTCGTATTCCTTCGGCAGAGTAGCGACCCAGGCTTGCACTCTCGCAGAGAGTTTCCTGACGATGTCGGGATACTGCTTGACAAGATTTTGCGACTCGGCGGGATCGGCGAGAATGTCGTAGAGTTCGAGTTCGCCACCATTCTTGCGGGTGGGATAGCGTAGTTTCCATTGGCTTTCGCGAATGTAGGCTTCGCTGCCGGTCGAGCTCGTTTTCCACAGAAGCGGCTTGGTGCGAACGTGTGAGGCTTTGCCGAGCCATGCGGCGGAAACGTCTTCACCGTCGAAATCATTAGCATTGATCTTTACGCCGGTCATGGCGCAGAGTGTCGGCAGCCAGTCCACGCCGCTGATGACAGATTCTTCGTCCACTCGTTTCGCGGGCACATGACCGGGCCAGCGTACGATCCACGGGCAGCGCACACCGCCTTCCCAGTGTGTATGCTTGCCACCACGATGGGCTCCGTTGAAGCCCATTTGATTGAAACGCAAGCCGCCTAGGGATGCCTTGGTCATGTCAGCACCTTGATCGGTGCTGAAGACAACGATGGTGTTCTCGCGCAGACCGAGTTCATCGAGCCGCTTGATAATCATCCCGACGTTGTCGTCAAGCGACTCCACATCGGCGAGATACCGTCTCATGGCATCGTCCACGTCGCCGCCGGCTTTGCGCACCTCGTTGAACTTCGCCTGCATTTGCTCGGGGAAGTCGCGGTCCTTTACTTTCAGGTTACTCCATCGCTTCACCAGCGGGTCGATGGGATCGATTGGATTGTGCGAGATATGCCCCCACACGTTCACGTAAAAGGGACCGCTTTTGTTCTTCTCGATGAACTTGATGGCGTCGTCATAAATGTGCGCGTCGCGTCCGCGGTCATCAGCAGCCTTCTTTTTCTTCTTTCCACCTTCTTCTTCTTCGGTGCCGATAGAATCCATGCCGTAGGTGCCCGGTTTTAACTCAGGCCCGATGTGCCATTTGCCAAAGTGCCCCGTGGCGTAGCCTTTCTTTTTGAGAAGCTCGGTAATCGTAACGCGATCCGCGAAACCGCCGTTCGCGGGATAAACCGGATAGGTCGCGGCGAATTTTGAGGTCATCAGGCCAGTGCGCGTCGGGCAGCAGGTTGCACCCATCGCGTAGAACTGTGTAAATCGTGTGCCTTCGCGCGCAAGCGAGTCAATGTTCGGCGTGCGCGAGTAGGGATGGCCGTAGCAATGCAAGTCGCTACCACCCAGGTCATCTGCGAGCAGGAAGACGATGTTGGGCTGCTGCGCGTTCGACATGGTTACCGCGACGGCATTACCGCTCGCGAATAGGAGGGACAATGCGGCAAAGACGATCGCGGTTGAGTTCATAATCTTGCTAGCTCGATGGGGTATGTCAGGCGTGAGTTGGCAGAAGCATGATGGCCGTAGAATGTAGGTTTGACTTGTTCAGACCAAAAAATTCTGATTCTTCTACTTTCATGGTCGTCGCATTTTATTCGGGAACGCGGAAGGTTGCTGGCTTTTCAATCGGGAAATTCGCATTTCGGTGGCTTCACCGCTGAAATCGGTCGGTCCGAGCTTTCGGCCTTGAAGAAAATGTGCAACGTGATCGTCGAAATTCGCGCCCGAGTTGGTCGACAAATAGTGCAGCTTTAAAAAACCGAAGCACTGATCGGGGAAGACTTCATATTTAGGAGCTTCATTCCAGGACAAGCCCGTTTTATGGCTCACCACCCAAAATCTGTCGCACGAATAGTCCGTCAGTGCTAACCTTTGTCGACGGACTGGAAGTCCGTCGTACCCTAAGATTTAGCTGTGACGAAGCGATCAGTTTTTCGGATGAGCTATAGAACCGATCTCCGAAAGCTATCGAAGTGGATGGCTTGAATTTCGATAGACACCGCGTTGATGCTCGATGTCTCGGAAAGGAGAAAGCTTGATGTCTCGGACAGGAAAAAGAAGGAGATGGGCATCCATGCCCAGGCCATCATATAAAACGAGTAGCCTCTAACGCGTCCATAGGTGCGTAACATCCCCGACGTATTTCCACGAAAGCAAATTGATTTACCGACGACGAAAAAAGAATTGTCTTAAGCAACCATGCGAAGTTCGCCGACTTGCTGCATGACGCCTTCGATGAACTCTTCGAAAATTCGAATGTCCAAAGCACTCGCAGCCTGCGATTCTGGATGGAACTGGGTTCCAATGGCAAACCAGTCCATGCGTTCACACTCGAACGCTTCGATAATGCCGTCTTGGCACTTGGCGGTGCAGCGGAAGCCGTCGGCGAGGCGAGCGACCGCCATGTGGTGACGGCTGGTAACACGGATTTCACCTTCGCCGTACACGCGGCCAAGGATCGAATCGCTTTCGACGACCAACGAATGCCGGTGATTCCCATCCTGCAAATCAAGATGCGGGAGGGCGTTTGGTACATCAACCGGGATGTGATAGTAAAGATCGCCGCCTTGGACGACGTTCAAGAGTTGGTGGCCAACGCCGATTCCAAAGACAGGCATCTTGCGTTCGCAAATCTCCATGGCTAACTGTCTGTCGAACCGTTCGCGGCGACCGTCCATTGGCTTCACCGAACTGTGCATATGAAAGCCATCATTTCGCGGGTCGAGATCGGCACCGCCGGTCAAAACAAAGCCATCTAGACGATCGAGGAGTTGATTGAGTGCCTCATTGTTGTCAATAATGGGAACAAGTACTGGAATGCCGCCGGCGGCTGTGATCGAATCGTAGTAACCGGCTGCTAGAAAACTGTAAGCGGGTTTCCCTTGATGTTGCCCTCGGAAATCTGCGTTCAAACCGATCAATGGACGTTTCTGCATTTCGAAGTTCCTTCCTCTAATGAGTAGAATGCTTTTGACCGAGATTCGAGGTGACGTTGGTGATCCGTAATGCGATCCCAAAACCCGAACCCGAACTCGAAGTCGATTAACGGGAACGCGAACATAGCAATATAAATTTCGTATTCAACCGATATACAACATTCAGAGGTTTCCTGTTTTGCTGCGACTAGATACAGTAGGTGCAATTGTTTGCTAGCAATGTTTTTGCAGGTATTGTTGGCCGTTGTAGTAACTTTTTAACGCTTGATTTCTCTCTGCCCGTCGAACCATCGCATGAAGTTTAAACGAGCATCGCTTGCCTCGATTGGTTATGTCTTACCGCCCGAAGTCCTTACCTCGGAACAACTTGAGTCGCAGTTGGAGCCTCTCTATCGCCGGTTGAACTTGCCTGGGGGACGTCTTGAGCTGATGAGTGGGATTCGCGAGCGACGACTTTGGTATCCAGGAACGCGAATTACCGACCCGAGTATCGAAAGTAGTCGACGTGCCATTCGGGCACTTGACATCGACCCAATGCGCATCGGATGTTTGATTCATGCCAGCGTCTGTCGCGACTATCTTGAGCCGGCGACGGCGTGTGGAGTTCATGCTGCAGTTGGAATTTCACAGCAGGCTTGGGTCTATGACGTATCCAACGCTTGTTTAGGGATCATGAATGCGGCGATCCAGATTGCCATGATGATAGAAGCCGGGGTCATCGAAGCAGGCATCGCGGTCGGAACAGAGAATTCGCGTGGCTTGATGGAGTCTACGATCGCGCAACTCAATGGTGACGAAGGTTTGACTCGGCAAACGATCAAGCCAGCCTTTGCGTCGTTGACGATTGGCTCCGGTTCATGCGCTTGGCTCATTGTCGACCGGCAGCGATTCGGTAGAGAAGGGGCATTATTCGCCGGGGCGGCAATTGCGAATACTTCTCATCATCAGCTTTGCCAAAGTGACACTGACCAAGCTGGCGGCGCGATGCAGCCGCTGATGAACACCGACTCGGAGCGTCTCTTGGAAGAAGGGGTTGCGACGGGGGCAGCTGCCTTTGACGCGATACAGAAAGAGCTTGCCTGGCGTACCGAGGACATCTCGGCGACCGTGTGTCATCAAGTAGGTTCTACTCACCGTCGACGAATGCTTGAACGTGTTGGGCTATCGATCGAGCGTGATTTTGCCACCTTCGAACGACTCGGTAATACCGGCTCGGTGGCGCTTCCAACGGCGCTCGGGATTGGCTTGAACGAAGATCAGTTAGGTGACCGATCGAAAGTCCTGTTGATGGGGATTGGCTCGGGTATCAACTCGATCATGCTCGCCGCCGATTTGCGTGATACACGCGTTCAAGGAGGCGTGTAGGCAGGTTGTTCGCTCGCGAACGAGGCTTTTCAGCGAGTGTTTCGAATAGCATGCTTTCAAAAGAGTCGGATGATTGCTTGGAAGAGCCGAAGTTCCTACATGCGAAACAAAAGCAGCTACGATGAAAATGCGAATTGATATTGCCGATGAGCAAGAAGCCAATCCAGTCGATGAAGTACTCTGCGAACGCTTGACCGACGCAAGCCGGAAGATCGCGAGTGATTTTGGCTTTGACCAGGGCGAAATTAGTATCGCGATTCTGAATGATGCAGCGATTCGTAAGATCAATGCTGAGTTTCTTCAGCACGATTGGGCGACGGATGCGATTACTTTTCCTTTCGAGGCCGACGATGGCCGGCTAGAGGGGGAAATCGTCGTGAGTCGCGAAACAGCCGATCGCGTTGCAGCCGACCTGCCTTGGTCAGCCGACGATGAGCTGCTTCTATACGTGATCCACGGTATGCTGCATTTGGTTGGTTTTGATGACCAAGATGATGAATCCCGTCGTGAGATGAAGGAAGAAGAGAAAAATTATCTCATGCAATTTGGAGTCCCCGGAGCTGAGAATCACGAATAGACTTCGTAGAACCCATCCCTTGCCAATGTGCGATAGTATTTAATCATGACTTCCAGCTCGCAACCTTCCAAAATTGAATCTTTGCGCCCGCTCATCTTGGCGGGGCTCTTTATGGTTTGCGGAATCCTCGTCTTAGTATATTTAGGTCGCGACACGGCTCGATTGATGAACGGCCCGCTTGGCGACATCGATTTAAAACCGCTTCTCAATACTCAAGAGCCGATCACGCTGCCATCGCTGCAAGGCAAAGTCACGGTCCTTCATTTCTGGGGTACGTGGTGTCCACCGTGCGTGGCAGAATATCCCGAGTTTGCAAAACTCTACTCGAAATTTGAAGCAAACTCCAAGATTAAAATAGTCAGTGTAAGTTGCTCGCCAGGGTCCGAGAGCGATTTAGAACAGCTCGAATTCAAGACCAAAAAATTTCTCGATTCCATTCACGTCTCGATGCCCGTCTACTGCGATCCAGTGATGTTTACTCGCGGTAGCGTGACTCGCATGCTTGCTGCGGGCGGCTTTGGATACCCCTTCACGCTGGTCGTTGATCAAGAAGGTATTGTCCGTAACTATTGGTTGGGGGCCGATAAAACCGTACTTCCGCAAGTAGAAAAACTCGTCAAGAAACTTGCGGAAATAGATAGCTCGCACGCAAGATAGCACGCACGCAAGATAGCACAACTAAGTTGGACAGCGTCGCTTCGGGCTGGAGTCCAGGCTTCAGCCGCTCCCGCAAAGATGTCGTGCAGCGTACGCATTACCTCGCCCACGTCTTCGTGGGAGAGGTCGGGCTTTCAGGCCCGGGAGAGGGCCGAATTTTCCGGGGCGTAGGAGAAGAACCCTCTCCCGGCCGCTACCGCGTCCGACCTCTCCCGCAAGCGGGAGAGGTTACAAATGCCCAGAAAATTCAATCGTTTTAAGCCGGACCGTCTCCAAGCTGGAGGGTGAAGATACACCAATACTGGTTTGCTTAGAGACCAATGCCCGTATGCTTTGGGGTGCAATGGCAAGTCCAATTCTTTCTTGGCGTTACCGTTCTCGTGTTGCTTGCAAGAATTGCAACTGGTCGTGAATCGTCTGAACAATCCGAGCGGAAAAGCCTGCTTGATGGGCTGCGGCGAGCGGATTACCAAAGATAGCTTGGATCTCCATAGGGCGGCCAGCGAGATAGTCAAGCCGCATGCTGCTATCGTACGGGACCATTTTATCGGTGTGGTCCATCAGTAGATCAACGTGGCTTACTGGGATGTTTTCGCCACAGGCCAACGCGGCTTCGCGAACTTCTTGCATGATCGCTTCGGCCAGTTGCCGGCTTGGCGGCGTGTTCATGATTTGATCGGTCGATGCATTCAAAACAACCGATAGGCCATTGAACGGTATATTCCACATCAACTTCTTCCAACGTGCCAATTGCAAGCTGTCTGTACCTTCGATAGGAACGCCAGCCGCCGAAAAATCCTGGACGACGGATTGAACGATTTCGCTTGGGACCGCTGGCGACTTACCGTCCATACCTCGATACGCGCCAAGAAGGATCGTTCCATAATCCAGATGTCGAATATAGCCGGGGCCAGCTTTGTTACTGCAAAGAAAACAGCAGCCGCCCATCACGCGTCCTTTGCCGACGATGGCTTCCGTCGACGCTTCGACATGCAAGCCGTTTTGCAGCACAATCGCATAAGACTTGTTATGCATGAGACTGGGCAGCAGCTCAATCAACGCGTCATTCTGTGTTGATTTTAGGGCGACAATAACGAAGTCGCATTGGGGCATCTCATCAACGTTGTGATATGCGTGGACTGGATGGACCACAAAGTTGCCATTTTTTGAATCGACGCGCAGTCCATGTTCGCGAGCATAGTCCGCATCGGATCGCATCAAGAAATGAATGTCAGCTCCATTTCGTGCCAACAAACCTCCGTAATAGCCTCCCAAAGCGCCAGTCCCGATTACGGCGTAACTACTCATTATGAAAAATCCATCACGCTAGCAAATTGCAATGCAAACAATTCAAGATCACCAGCAAGATCCCATTCACTTTGGAGTCGCGTTAAATGCGATGATTGCTCAATCATCGATTCGACCGACTTGCCTGCGATCGCCAACCCGAGCGTCAGGGGATCCGAGCCACGCGTCGAAGGCTTGGTTGAAGGAGCACGCTGTGCAAGATACCCGTCAATGCTCACAAACGAGGCCCCGGCCGCACAGGTGGCTCCGGCTTGGTAGCCGTCGACCCACGGATAGTCGACGCCGATCGCAACCTGAGGCTTGTTCGCCTTGTCGAACCATTCGCGTAGTACGGCGACGATCGCTTGCGGTTGGGTTTGAAAATGGCTTCTCGCGAAGTGATCGGGGGCTAGGCAAGCGAGTGGCATTCGCAGGTTCACAAAATTCAACGGAAGTTCGGTTAGCCAACCGAAGGCATCGATAACCATTGCCGGTGTAACACTGATTGGCAAGGAAACGCCAACCGGGATCGTCGACTTGGCAAGTCGCTGAAGCATTTGAAGTTTCTTGCCGAGCTGTTCGATAGAGACCGTATCGATTGGCCAATCGATTTTGAGGGCTTCCAGTGAGATGCGATCTCGGACCGAGTTTTTCTGGTTTAACTGAACCTCAATCGCATCGGCGGATTCAATGGCGTCGCATGAAGGCATCGCGTGGCTTGAAATGGGTTCGATCCGGAGTGGAAGATCGCGTATCGGTACCGAACTGATTTCCGACGACGTCGCCAATAATCCGCCTTTGAATCGCTTCGTCATTAAAGCAAGTCTGCTTGCTAACTCCGGTGGCAATGACTCCAATTGAAGTAGTCTTCGCAATCGCTGCAACGACAAAATGAATCGAAAACCCGGGGCGACGATCGACGAATTCACTTGCCGCTTCGAGTTCTTGGGTGGTGTTTCTTTCGAAGCCTTCCAGTCCGTATCAATGTTTCGTGGAATCAATTCAAGGGTATGCATAGTCATTCATCCCTGAGCCTGAGGCGCTAGCCGATCTTGTGTTCTATAAAATCGGCTAGCACCTCAGGCTCAATCGTTTCGGTATTGTCTCTAATGTTTTGTGTCTGTTGCAGTCGAACGAAAGACTTTCCAGGAAGCCGGCTTTTTTTCGATTCCGGCTTTGAGTAACAGTAAACTTAGTCGAAGGCGATCCGCTTCACGAATGCGATCTTCTTCAAGATTCGCCGAGATGGATTCGACTTCACCTCCGACATAGATCGTTCCACCGCGAGCTCCTAGTCCAAGCAATGCGCCGGCCGATCCGAAGATGATGATCGTTCCAGCTCGCATTTCAAAACCCGCCTGAGATCCGACCGAACCCTTCACGATTAATTCGCCACCGGCAAGTCCGACCCCCGCCCGCTGTCCGGCATCTCCATGCACGACGACTAATCCACTCTTCCCAAAGCCCAATAAGGCATCGCCTGCATTACCTTTAAGCTCAATCATCCCGGACTGCATCATCTCGGCAAAGCCATGACCTACATCGCCATCTACTTTGCATTCTAAATTGGAAGCTGCACACAAGCAGTAATCGCCGAGTCTTCCTTGGAAACTCCAGGGGACGTTCGAGGCAACGCCTGTTCCAAGCCAATCATGCTTTTGGCAGTTGTGGATCTCGAACGCCTTCGACGAATTCTCTTCGTTGGCCAATCGTTGATTGATTTCTTCAACGGACAACTGCGTCGCATCGACCACGGTTGGATTTTGAGAAGCGGAACTACTCATGATGTTTCCGTGTCATGGAGTCTTTCATGCTTACGAAATCGGAAATCAAGAATATCACCGTTGTAAAGGCTGTCACCACTTCAAAGAGCATGACGATCTTAGCTGGAATGCTGGCGGGCAGAATATCACCGTAACCAAAAAACGAAAAATTCAAAGTGCTGAAGTAGAGACATTCAAAGAACAAGGGTGCCCCGCGAAGTGACGATTCGATACCGTCAATATTGGTTGAACTGATTCGAAACAGACAGAAGAAGTCGAAGGCGTAGGAAACCGTGACTTCCGCCATGTTGTAGGCCATGAGCAGAAGAAAGCGATGGTAGGGGAGGTCTGAGGCGGTGGCTTGGACGAGATGCCAAAGTGTCTCGCCGAAGTAAAAGGCGGTTTTGACGCCTGCCCAGACGACCACCAGCCAGGTCAAAGGAGTGGTGGCTTTCTCGCCGAGTTTGTCGTGAGCGAGTAGAATAAGCCAGCCAACCAAAACGATGGCGAGTATTTCGATCGTTTCGCGCGGATGCCATAACCGAACCCAGTCGTTTTTAGTTTGGTTGGTTGCAATCATTTCGGTTTTAGCTCGATTCAGGCAAATGACGTCCTGTTTCGCGAAAGGAAGATATGTTTCCGTCGTTGCGTCTTGGACGCATTTTACAAATTGATACAACGATCCACTGGACTTTTTGGATTCTTATCCTGTGGGTCTTATTGAATGCGGGATTTGGGGCAGGGCTCCAATCCGGTTTCATTGCAGTTGGATTTTTACTCACTGTTTTCGGTTGCGTCTACCTCCATGAGCTCGGGCACGCGTTCGCGGCTGCTCAGTTCGGCATTCGTACAATCGATATAACCGTGTTGCCGATAGGCGGTGTTGCGCGACTTGAACGCATCCCGACCTCCGCCAAACAAGAGCTTTGGATCGCTTTCGCGGGACCGGCGGTGAATATCGTCATTGCCGTGGTTCTTGGTTTAGGGTTGTGGACGCAACAGGACTGGGGGTATCTTCACGATCAATCGCCGCTCAAGCAATCATTTGTCGCTCAGCTTTTGGTTGTGAATTTGGGACTTGCTATCTTCAACATGATCCCAGCTCTGCCGATGGATGGAGGTCGCGTGCTTCGCGGGATTTTGCAGTTTTGGTGGAGTCGCTTGCAAGCCACGGAAATTGCGGTTCGCGTCAGTCGTTATATCGCGATAGCCTTCATCATTTTCGGGTTGTATAAAAGTATGACTCTTTGTTTTATCGGCATTTTTATATTGATCGCAGGGTTTCAAGAATTGATGTCGGTTCGCTTTGCCGCTTGGAAGGAAGCGGTTGCGACTGGCAATTCAAGTGGCTTCGGACCGATGCCGGGTGGAGTTTGGTTCCAATCGTTTGAGTTCCCGCCACGTGGCAATCCCGATGGATCGAGGGCTTCCTCGCGTGACTGGGATGATGATGACGTCGTCGACGGTGAAGTGCTCGATGCCGATGATGTTCGAAAGATTGAAGAATGAAGGAGAACGAAGCACTCGAAAACGCTATTTCGCTGGCCGTCGAAAAATTTCGCGATGTCGTCGATAAAGATGGTCAGCCCTACATGCTGCATTTAATGCGAGTCATGTTGGGGGTCGATTCGATCAAGGCCAAGACAGCCGCCGTGCTTCATGATATTGTTGAAGATACCGAAATCACGATCGACGACTTGGGAAAGCTTGGCTTCAGTGAATTCATTCTGGACGCAATCGCTTGTCTCACACATCGAGCGGAATGGAGCTATGCAGAATACATAGTTCATCTTTCCAAAAACATGATCGCAACGCAGTGCAAACTGGCAGACTTAGCGGATAATTATCGTCTTGATCGGGTTGCATTTCGGGAAGGGCATGAGACAGAAGACTCGCACCGTATCCAACGTTATATTCTTTCATATCAGTTTTTGATGAAGAGAATCGATGAAGAAAGCTATCGACGGCGAATGAAGGCGTTGGAATAACATGGGCACCTCGATCATTGACATTGAAGAGTTGAAGGCTCTTCGAAGTCCAAACCAAATCGTTCGTATTCCGCCAGAAATAGATGTGGCCGTCACGCCGCGAGTGTTACGACTCGTGGACACGCCCGTTTTTCGAAGACTTTCAAACATTTCGCAGCTTGGATTGGTAGCGTTGGTTTATCCAGGTGCAACCCACTCGCGATTTGAGCATTCGTTGGGGGTCTATCGCAATGCTTGCTTGTTTCTCCAACGACTGGGTAGTTTGCCAGACTTTCAATCGGCTTGCTCGGTTCACGAAGCGGAACTGCTCATTGTCGCCGGGTTGCTTCACGATCTTGGGCATTGGCCTTTTGCGCACGTGATCGAAGACATTCAGCTGCCGGGTATGCCTCGGCATGAAAAAATGGCGAGGGAACTCCTGGATTGTGATGAGCTACGGGCCATTCTAAAACAAGACTGGAGCATCGAAATCGATGAGATCTCGGAGTTGCTAGCACCCGCCGACAAATCCAACCCCCGCTTTCCTCTTCTTGGAAGTATTCTCAGTGGCCCGATCGATATCGATAAACTGGATTATCTTGATCGCGATTCATTGCATGCAGGGGTGCCCTACGGCCGGAATTTTGATCGACATCGACTGATAACACAGCTTTGCCTGGGACCTGATCAAAAATCATTAGCAATTACTGAAAAGGCGCGAACGGCGGCGGAGATGATGGTTTTTGCACGTTACGTGATGTTTAGTGAAGTCTACTGGCATCACGCCGTTCGGAGTGCAACATCGATGCTACAACGAGCGGTCTGGGAATTTCAAACCGCGTGGCTGCATGTCCAGAAAGAGTCAAGCGACGCCGATTTTATCACTCAGCTCATTTCGACTTCGCGCGGGCGACCCTGTGGCGCGTTGGTGGACGGCTTGTTTGGAACCAGCCGTCGCTTGTACAAACGGCTAGCCGAGTTTCATCGGTTAGCTCACCCTGAGATCCATCAAGCGATCGCCCGTCGAACTTACTCTGAGCTGGTAGTGCTTTCAGAAAGATTAGCGCGCCAACTGGCCAAAGAAACGAATATTAAAATCGAGCCACTCGATGTCCTAATTGATGCTCCGCCCACCAAACTTGAAGTCCAATTGAGTATTCAAGTTCGTCAGAGTTCAGGCAACTTCTTAACGCTTGGTGAGCTATCCCCGGTGGCCGAGACGTTAGCAAATCAACAATTCGACCATCTCGTTAAACGCGTTCGGATATTCGTGAAACCAGAATTGCGAGATCAACTTCGAAAGGTTGATATCGTAGCTGCGATCCAAGCGGTTCTATAAATCGGAAAAATTCTTCAACAGTTGCAACCCATCGCGTTGGCTTTTTTCCGGGTGGAATTGGGTGGCGTAGATATTGTTGCGTTGGATAGCGGCGCAGAAATTTCCCCCATAATCGGCTTCGAGCCAAACATCGTTGGGATCTTTGGGCACCGCGTAGAAGCTATGCACGAAATAGAAATGGGGCGAAGCCGGTAGATCGTTGAGTAGCTTGGGGATTTG
>JANOAI010000163.1:0-2149 GCA_031411055.1 Pirellulaceae bacterium | reverse complement strand
TCGGATTGCCAACCGTGTGTTGCAATTTCCCTCTTTCGAAAATTGGCTGAAATGCGATACGACTGTTGCTGCGAAGCGTGCCTGAACAAACACTACGATTCGCAGGTTCGATTTAGTTTCAAATGGAAGAAGGTTAGATTCGAATGTTGAAGCAATGTATTGCTATCGTTTTCGCAGGGGCCTCGTTTCTATTGTCAGGCAACCTCAATGCCGCGGGGCCTGTTTACGTCGAATTAAAAACGACGATGGGAGCGATCACGCTGGAGCTCGACCAGGAAAAAGCTCCCGTTACGGTCGACAATTTTCTCGGCTATGTCAAAGAGGGCTATTACGAGGGGACCATTTTCCATCGCGTGATCCAGACCTTCATGATTCAAGGTGGAGGTTACGACTACAAGAATCCTGCCAAAGAGAAAGGGGGAACCCGAGCGCCGATCAAAAATGAATCCAGCAACGGCCTCAGCAACGTAAAATACTCCGTCGCGATGGCTCGAACCCCGGCTCCGGATAGCGCAACCTCACAATTTTTCATCAACACCGGTGATAAAAATCAGTTTCTCGACAAGCGAATGTCACAGGACGGTTTCGGATACTGTGTCTTCGGGAAAGTGGTTGCTGGTCAAGAAGTCGTTGACGCAATCGCCGCCGGAAAGGTGAAACCCGGTGGCGAAGGGAGCAGCCCAGTCGAACCAGTCGTGATCGAAAAGGTTTCGGTCGTCGAAAAGAGGTAGTTCGCCGTCAGATGATTCGACGAGCGTACCAAGTCGTGTTCCTTTGCACCTTGAAACGAGTGCTTTGTCCAACTTAGAAATGCGGGTTGAGTTGAACGTGATCGACGGACTAGAAGTCCGTCGTACGACAACATCCTCAGCCCGCGCTATGCCCCTTCTTCATCGACTACTTCCAGGTTTTGGACCAATGTCTCGTCATCCAATTCCGAGTCGTCGATGATCTCGCCTTCGTCTTGCGAAGTGATCTCTTCCAAGGCTTCGATTTCTTCCGGAGCATCCGTCGGATCTCCCGCCCGAACTTCATCACGCTGATCGTCGCGGTTCCGCTCCTGCATATAAAGCTTGATGGGTACCTCGCTGAACGGCAAGTGATCCCGCAAAAAGCTGAGCAAGTATCGTTGATAGGGCCCAGTGAACCCCTGTGGGTTATTGCACACCGCCAGCAATGTGGGTGGAGCGGCCCCCAATTGCGTTGCATAATAGATTTTCGGCCGCTTCATTCCGTAAAGGGCTGGCTCATGCTGCTGTAACGCGGCTCGAATCATTCGATTCAGCTGCGGTGTCGAGACCCGCGAATTCGTTTGCTTGAACAACATCTGGGCATGGTTCAAGAGAGTCTTTACGTTCTTTCCGGTTTGTCCGGTGACAAACGCAATCGGACAATAGGCCATCTTTGGAAAATTCTCGCGAAGATAACGAACCCAACGTTCGGTCGGCATCTGCCCAGCAAGTTTATCCCATTTGTTGACGACCAAGATACACGGTTTGTATTGCTCGGAGATGTAGTGAGCCAGTTGCTTGTCAACCTTGCTCAACCGCTCCGTACAATCAAAGAAAAGCAAGGTGACGTCCGCTCGGCGAATACTTCGCTGCGCTCGATGGAGCCCGTACCAATCAATATCGGTTCGAATCGATTTATTGCGACGAAGCCCAGGTGTATCGATGGCGATGAAGCTTTGACCATCGAGTTCGAATCGGACGTCGACGCTATCGCGAGTTGTCCCGGGGACTTCGCTCACAATCATTCGCTGTGCTTTGGCAAGCGTGTTTACAAAGGTGCTCTTCCCCGTGTTGCGGCGACCTACGATGGCGACCTTCATATCGGCCGGCGCAATTTCTTCAGGCGTCGCATCGATATCGGGCAATCGCTGAAGGATTAAGTCGAGCAGTTCGTCCTTGTTGCGATTTTGGAGAGTGCTGACTCGAACCAGCCAACCACGACCAAGCTTCAAAAACTCATTCGCATCGAGATCTTGAGTTGGATGGTCGGCTTTGTTGGCCACCAGCAGTACGGGTTTGTCGACGCGACGCAATCGCAGTCCCACTTCTTCATCCATGGAAGCTAGACCGCTACGATTGTCGACCACAAACAAGAGAACGTCGGCTTCGTCGATGGCGGCATCGAATTGAGCTTCGAC
>JANOAI010000162.1:0-1694 GCA_031411055.1 Pirellulaceae bacterium | reverse complement strand
CTATATGAAAAATGAAAATGCTCTAGAACCAAGGATATTGCTGGGTATTTGTAACCACTCCCACGAAGACGTGGGCGAGTTAACGCGTAAGCTGAACGGTCTCTAAAAGGCCGTACAGGAAAGAGGTTGCAGGTGATTACCACTCCAAAGTGGCACTGTCCAGTTAGGCTCGAATAGCAATTCGAAGCTTTGCGGCACTAGACCGGGCGTTCGAGCGTTGTTCGGCCGGTGACGCTCGAATGACTTCTCGAGAGATGGATCGGTAGTGTCCGTCCAGAAATCCTTGCTTGAATGAAGCCTTAACACGCCGATCTTCGCCAGAATGAAAAGTCAGAATGGCAACTCGACCGCCGCTTTTCATAAAGAAAGGGAGTTGTCTCAGCAATGCGTCGAGCGTTTGGAGTTCGTCGTTGACGGCGATTCGAAGCGATTGAAAGACGCGACGGACCGTTAAATCCGAATCCTCTACAGTAAGCCTCGTTGTTGTCAGACGAATGGCCGCGACCAACGCTAGGGTTGTTTCAATTGGCTTCTTCGCGTGTGAATTGACGATCGATTGCGCAGTTGCATCGGGATTAGGTTCATCCGAGTGTTCGACAAGCAAAGCACTTAACTGACTGCTATTGAGAGTCGACAGCAAGCCAGAAGCCGAGAGTCCTCGATTGGGATTCATTCGCATATCAAGCGGCCCGTCCACCTTGAAGCTGAAGCCTCTCTTAGGATCGTCAAGCTGCATGGAAGAGACGCCTAAATCGGCGAGCAACGCATCAACTCCTTCGGGTGCTTCAGTCGCCAAGAATGCAGCCATCCCGGCAAAATTCATTCGACGAATGTCGATCGACGCTTTCGAATCGACGGAGGCGCGAAGCCGCATTTCCGTTTTCGGAAGCTCAAGCGGATCCGCATCGACACCGAAGAAGCGTCCACCCGGTTGAATCGCGGCCAACATTTCACCCGCATGACCACCATAGCCGAGCGTGCAGTCAACAACCACACTGCCTGGAATCAGTTCCAGCGCGTGGAGAATTTCGGACACCATGATCGGACGATGCATTCCTGCCGGAGTCTGACCGCGTCCAATGACCTTTGAAACATCGTCAGGATAGAGATCTGCTTGATGTTCTTTGTATTTGTCTTCAAAGTTTCGCGGATTTCGACCTTGGTAACGTGGTCGACGCGGCTGTTTCCCTGGCAAATCATTCATTGCTGATCACGATTTCAATTGCGTTTCAAAGCAATGGTACGAACGAGGACCTGTCCCAAAGATATCGTAAACGAAGAGACAAAGCGGATTGGACTTCCACCTGCAAGTATAACCGTTTCGTGACCTCATAACCGGTGAAATAACCAACTAAATAGCCGTGCGAGATTGCGATACGTTGGCAGGAATATGACATCCCATTTTTGGGTTACTATCAATCGCAACTAAGAATCAGACATTTTCGCAGGGTGGCTGAGAGACAGTTATTGTTTTGCTCGGTGGCTTGAGCGAGATGGGCAATTGCTGGTTTCGAGGACGTGGTTTAACTCTTTCGCCGCTTCGTGCAGAGATGTGGCACGATAGTCCCGTTATCACGCTGCTCATCGATCCAGACGTATCCAATCCCATAACAACCGGTACCGGCAACTCCGGTGCGTTTCCACAGGCGATCTCGGCTGCCTTATGCAGTGCAGTCTTGATCTTCTGCGGAACA
>JANOAI010000161.1:0-5148 GCA_031411055.1 Pirellulaceae bacterium | reverse complement strand
TGCATCGCCTAAGAATCGGATTACTGATATCGATGCGACACTCGTCGAGGTGCTCGCGGGTGCCGTGGCAGGCGGAATTGGGCGTCAAAAGGAAGAGCGGTTACGTAGCACGCTGGCCGAATTCTTTTCGCCAAAAGTGGTGGACTTGCTCGCGAATAACCCAGAGTTAATGGACGGACAAGAAGTGGAAATCAGTGTTCTCTTTTGTGATATTCGTGGCTACAGTTCGGTTGCGGAAAAGCTCGGTCCACGCAAACTCATCGAGTGGATCAACGATGTCATGAGTGAATTGAGTCAATGCGTAATCGATCGCGATGGGGTGTTAGATTATGTTGGCGACGAATTGGTAGCGATGTGGGGGGCTCCGGGGGCTCAGCCAGATCATTCTAGTCGTGCTCTGGACGCAGCCCGAGCCATGCTGGCTGCGATCGAAACGCTACGCGTCCGTTGGCACGACATCTTGCCACAACGTTTTGGAGCTGGAATCGGAATCAATACAGGATTAGCCCAAGTCGGAAACATTGGATCCAGACAAAAGTTTAAATACGGAGCGCTGGGCAGTACGGTGAACGTCGGCTCACGATTGCAATCGGCAACGAAACAATTGGGCGTCGATTGCATTGCCAGCGGTGAAACTGTACGGTCTGCCAAAGAGATCGACGAGTGTCGACGCCTTACAAGACTATCGGTCGTTGGAATTGCTCAAGAAATCGATGTCTATGAAGTGAAGAACGAGCCCACCAACACTTGGCGACAACTCTCAAAAAACTATGAGCGAGCCCTTGTCGAATTCGAAGCTCAAAAATTTGGAGAAGCCGTCAGACAGATCGGCGAGCTCGTTCAAATTCACCCAGATGATCGGCCAAGCAAGGAACTCCTTGATCGAGCCATCAAGGAGCGAGATGAACCGTCCGAAAATTTCTCGCCGACGTGGAAACTTACTCAGAAATAAATGGCTCGAAACATAAAGCTGCGTTTCCATATGTCTATTGGATCAATCGTTCGAGGATCTGCTCCGTTGTTAGGCTGTACTGCTGGCGCGCGGGATACATGGCTTTCGTGGCACGCGAGATGCGTTCCACAAACTCTGGATAGGAACGCCCCGTGACATCGATGAGTCCGCAATTGTGGTTCTCCCGGTCTGGGCGTCCCGCGGCCGATTGATCAACCCATTGAAACCAATGCACACCGACGAATCGCGGATCCGCGAGGGCCGAAGCAAGGTAGTTGCAGAAAGCAAGGCCACGTTGGTGTTGATCCCATGAGTTGGAAAGCCCGGGGCTAGGCACGCCACGATCGACAGCTCCAAAATGAAACTCGCTGGCGATGACGGGCATATCGATGTTCGGCGGCAACTGCGGCGAGCGGACTCGCGAGTCATACATGTTCATCGAGAAGACGTCGACTTGCCCTGCCGCTCCCTGTCCAATGACAGGCGGACCACGATGGGTTCGGCAACCGAGGTAGAGTTTGTGAGGGAGCACTGCGTTGATCGCAGCTTTACACTTCGTAAAGTAAGTCGTCGTGAATTCGAGATACAGCGGCTCGATGTCATCGCGGGCGGCTTTCGGAATCGCGTCCGGTTCGGCCGTAAGGACTTCGTTCCAATTCGTGTAGGACGTCATCCACTTAGCATTGAGCTCCTCAATCGATACATACTTCTTCTTCAAGATCGCGAGGACCCATTGCTTGGTCGAATGCAATTTCTCGAACTCAAAGATCATCGGAGTGAATTGATCGGGCCAGTCGAGTTCATTGCCGATGAAGATACCAAGGAAGTACGGATCGTTCTTGGCCCATGCATAGCTTTCCAGCGTTGCTCGCATCGCTTCTTCAAAGCCATCGTAGAAAGGGGCTGGAAAACCCTTCGGATTCGCGGCCGTCCAGGCTGGTGTGGCAATGATTGTGTAAGGTGTGCGTGCATCTTTTTGCAGCGTCTCGTCAGACCATGAGCCTAGCGTGTTCATCCCCCAAGCACGAAGACGATGGTGGATGCCATCGCGATCCTGAATCTCCCAATCCTTGCCCAAACTCCGCGCATAGTTCATAGCAAGAAAGTTCACGATCTCGGTTGTTTTCTTCTTAGCCCGCCCGACGCCGTAAAGATCATCTTTGACATCGGGTAGGTATTCGAAGAAGCCGGCTTCGATCCGCTTTTTGGTGACAGCCGTCTCCGTTTTGTTTCCGGCGACACAAGTTCCGACCGAGAAAAACAGGTATCCCTCGGGATCAACGAGCCACCACTTTCCGTCAAGCTTCTCAGTGCGGAAGTGCCCCGTGGCTTCGCGCTTCGGTCCCTCGAGCCATCCACCAAAGCGACTTAGCTTTTGTTGCTTCGCCTTCTTCGCAGCCTCGGCAAGTTCGGCCGAGAGCGCCTCGCTCGCTTCCATGAGGTTCTTCGCTTTGCCCGGCCACTCGACTGCTCGCACTTGACCGAGCGTGTCGAGGTACGGCATTGTTTCGAGCTTTCGATCCATCTCAGCGGTTGCGGGCCAAGCTAGAAACGGATCATCCAACAATAAGTCAACCTTGCCGGTCGATGATTTTATCTCCATCGTAAATGCTCGCACGTCTTCGGGATAGAATTGGCGCCAATGCACACGATGGCCGTTTGGCTTTGCCAACTGACCCTTGAACACATCCGGCCCCTGATACCTATCTTCCGGCATAGGAAATGGAAACCCAAGTGTGGCTTTCTCACCCTTGGGTGCAACGGCAAAACCCGGCGCATGAAGTGACCAACCAGTTGCTTTGTCATTGTTCAGCCGTCCTTCGACCGTGGTGACGCCGCTGTCTTGATTCAAAATCGATACGCCGACTAAACGAAAAGCCGAAATGTTCCACTTATCGTTTTCCTTCGGAACAAAATCGACTCGCAGCGGGGCCTTGCCAGTGATGTGCCACTGCTTGCCCGTCCGTTCAACTTTGCCGCTGCCGGATGACTTCACTTTCATGGTAAGCGTCGTTTGCGGCGAGAAAAGTTCGGCTGTTTTTACAGGCGGCGTTGCAAAGGAAATAGCATGCAGGTGGAAGCCGAAAAAAAAGAGAATGACGAACAAGTGTAGACGCGATAAATAGGTTTTCATGCGGAGTTGATTTCCTTCGTTGGTTTATCGTGGGTAGCTTTGGAGGCTGTCGTCTTCAACGCTTCTTGATCCATCGCAAAAGAATGTGGTACGTGCTCATCACCATCGTCGACTGAAATCATGAAACCGTAGAACTGGCGACGCGTTGCATCTGCGCCATCGCGTTACCATAGCTAACGGCTTCTTCGGTACCGAAGAAGTCTTTCTGATTGCGCCATGCCGACAGATTCATTTGCATTAGTATGTCGGCGCCAAGCACGGTCATAAACATCGACCTGCCAATCGTCTCAAGTACGAGCTGTGCAATATCGATCGGGTGCAGCAAACTCGATTCCGGCGATAGCCCTACGATACCAAATCCTTGTACTTCGATACCCGCGATGAAAAACAATAAGAGTGCCCCAGCCATAGCGGTTGTAATGCTAACGCAACCTTGGACGATCCGAAGACTTTTGAAACTCTCGGGCGTAGTGAGTGGTTTGGTAACGATGTCCGCCCGGATGCAGTAGAATAAGGGTGCCATCAAGAGCAGCAGCATTCCGACAAAAAAATAGGGACCACTTGCAACTTGATTGATCGCAACAAACATCACCAACAAGACCAAGGCGTAGAATGGGGAAGCGGCCACAAGAAGCCAACCCGGGAGAACCGATTGCGGCAGCAGTGTCTTGACGCGCAGACAAGCTCGTTGAACACCTGGAACCAACGACAAAACGGTTGGTAGCAAGACAATTAAGTACTCTACTCCGTAGGCAATTCCGTAGGCAATGGCTTCGGTTCTCTTCTCCGTTGGCGTTAGCGTACCATCATTCGATTCTGTGTACGACCAACTCCAAGGGCACAGGGCCAACAGCATGGGAAACAGAAAGGAAAACACAAATGCGATGAGCATCATGCGATGCGTCACGCGAAATCGAGTCCAGAACATGGCGGCTGCGAACGCCGCCAACGGCAAGGCGTACCAGGACAAGCTTTCAACGGCATATGCGATTTCGCCGAACGTCGTCGTCGATTCTTCTTCGTTGGTGAACTCAGAATTACTACTGGCGTCGATGTTCGAAGTGGGACCACTCGGCAATTCCTCTTCAAAATACTCTTCGAGTTGGGCTTCAATGGACGCGAGTATTTGAGATCGATCCGAAGGCTCGTAGAGCGTCTGATACGTCAACAATGCCGTCGACAATACGGTACAGATGATGACAAAGATGAGAACTCCTCGTCGCCACACAAGATAGTTCTGGATGGTTGAATGCTCAACGCCAGCCGCACTCAGCTTTTCGCGTTCGCGGGCGCTGCTTCGAATAGTTTGAAGATTGGATGCAAATGCGCGGCGAAGAGTTGCTAAGAAAAACATGATGAGACTATTATTATTATTGATTCAATGTGTTGTGCCGCCGGGCGGATTTTATCACAACATTCCGGACTTTTGGGGCAGGTGTTCGTTTTCTCATTTCTAAGAATTCGGGTAACAATTTGGATTTGATCATGAGTGCCATCACTTGGATTTAACATCCATGAGAAATTCAACGGCCTCCAAATTCAAGCAGAACTCGTTTGGATCTCGGTTCGATGTAGCGGACGACTCCCAAATCTTAGCGGCGTTACGCGATCCGTCGGTTGATTTAGGTTGGAAGTTAAAAACACAGAGGTTTCAAGAGCCACGAAGCACTAGCAAGTGGCGGACGATGACCGCTTGCCGGCGGTGCGCGTCACGAAATCAACATTCCGCGAGCCGTAGCGTGAATGGAATGACGGACTATTCGATCCGATCGAGCGAATGTCTTGAGAATACGCCGACGGCTCGACTGTGTGCACACCCAATAAAGGCAACACATGCCGTCGCGGAGCGAAGGGTCGACTATCGAAATGACAGCCACGGAGTGGGCCTGCTACTATGGCGCGATTCCGCATATCCACAACCTAAATAGCCGTGCGCGATTGTGAAGCCTGAAAAATCTAACGATTTCGTCGAAATTCATGGTAACCTCTCCCATTGGGAGAGGTCGGACGCGGTAGCGGCCGGGAGAGGGTGATCACACAACCGAGGATTTGCTGGTTTTCA
>JANOAI010000160.1:0-3233 GCA_031411055.1 Pirellulaceae bacterium | reverse complement strand
GCGATAAACCCCATTCTTCTCAGGCGGCCTGCAGATACAAGCGGTGTCTACCGTTGTATCTTGCTTGGCGGTTCTCTGTATGCCACCTTACTCGCAAAGAAGCTTGGCTATTCCGACAACGAGATGAATCAAATTGCGGCTGGCGGATTGCTGCATGACATCGGAAAGCTTGCGATAGACGATCGAATCCTTACCAAACCTGGGAAGCTCGATGATTTCGAGTTCCGGGCGATTCAAAAGCATCCCACTGTCGGCTTTGCGCAAGTTGCCTCACGCGACGACTTGAATCTTGGACAATTGATGATGATTTACCAACATCATGAGAAACTCGATGGGAGTGGATATCCGGTCGGAGTCGTCGGCGACGAAATCCATCCCTGGGCAAAACTATGTACAGTCGTTGACATCTTCGAAGCCATTACCTCAGTGCGACCGTATCGAACGCCAATGCTTCAGGCAACCGCTCTCGATATCCTTTACAAAGCTGCCCCCACGAAACTCGATTTCGATATGGTGATGGCTTGGTCCGAAATTGTCCTCGAGCGAGGGAAGTAAAGGATGAAATCCCTTGAACTCAAAATAAAATTGCCGCCGGAACTCAAGAATTTCTTCTCGGAAACAGGGTATACCGATTCGACGTTGTTTGAGTCGCGGAAAAATGGTCGACTTCGGATAAGAGCGGCAGGTGAGCTTGTTCTGTCGAAAAACTTACCGGCTCTCCCCCGCAAAGAAACGGAGTTTCTCGTCTTGATCAAAGACGTATCACAACGCGGAATTTGTCTACTAGCTCACAAGCAGCTTTTTCCCGAAGAGTCATTTTCGCTAAATTTCAATTCCCGCATCATCGAAGCCCGCATCGTCCGGTGTCGTCGGTTGAACGAAAAATGCTTCGAGTGTGGAGCTGAGATCACATCATTCCGGAATCTCGAAGCCGATGCGGACGCCAACGAAGAATGGACTGGATAGGATCAACTATTGGGGAAGCAAGACAACGATTTCATCTTTTGCTGCAGGCTTTGTCGGTGAACTCCCAATCTCCGGGCAGCTGCACTAATGTTTCCACCCTCGAGTTCGACGGCCCTCGCAATTATCTGTCGCTCGAAATCCTCGACCAAACGAGCTTTTGCTTCCGAAAGGGGCAAGTCAAAATACGCTTCAAATTGTGTTGGATCGATCGTTCGACTGGCTATGGCCAAGCCGATGTCTTGAGGCGAGAGTTCGTCGTTTGAACTCATTGCGCAGGCGGCTTCGATTCTCTGCTTCAACTCCCGCACGTTCCCTGGCCAAGCGTGTTCCAGCAAACTTCGGATGGATGCGTTCGTTAAGGATTTGCTTGAGATAAGGAATCGTCGCGCAAGAAATAGAATGTCTTCGTGTCGACCGCGCAGCGGAGGGACAACGAGTTCGATCCCTCGAAGTCGATAGTAGAGATCCTGTCGAAAAAGCTTGTCCTGGATAGCTTGCTCCAAATCTTGATGCGTCGCACTTAAAATACGTACGTTGACGTTTATTCTTTGCGTTGAACCAACAGGTTGCACGATCCCTTCTTGGAGAACTCGCAACAATCGCGTTTGAACCCCGACGGGCATATCTCCAATTTCATCGAGAAACAGCGTTCCGCCGTCGGCTTGCTGAAAGACCCCTTCGCGGTCACGATCGGCACCGGTAAACGCCCCTTTTTCATGCCCGAAGAGTTCGCTTTCGATTAAGGCTTCCGTGATCGCGGCCGTGTTGATGGCAATGTACGGTTGACTTTTTCGATCGCTCTGGTTGTGAATTTCACGGGCGATCAACTCTTTCCCAGTTCCACTTTCGCCACGAATAAGGAGCGAAAGATTGGACCTTGCGGCTCGTTGAATTTGTTCGAAGAGAATCGTCATCGGCTGACTGATCCCCCAAATCGCTCCTAGGCCAGTCGTGGATTCAAGCTGACGTTCCAATCGTGAAACCGATTCTTTGAGCCGGACGCGTTCTTCGGAGCGACGGGCGATGGCTCGAAGTTGTTCGACATCAAAAGGTTTGCTAAGAAAGTCGTTGGCGCCCTGCCGAATGGATTCGATTGCTTGATCGAGCGTGTCGCTTGCCGTAACCACAATGACTTCCGGTCTCGACGGGCCAGGAATCTGCTGAATCTCTTTGAGTACGGTCATCCCGTTCTTGATTGGCATGTTGAGGTCGAGAAAAACGAGATCGGGTGAGCGTTCGCGTATCAAGCCTATGGCTGACTCGCCATTTTCAGCTTCGAGGATTTCCCGCTCCGGTGCTCGCAACGCCTTCGACATTCCATAACGAGCGGTCGATTCATCATCCGCAATCAGAATTTTCATCGGAATCGCCTGAATCATGACTCACCTTCCACACAAGGCAAATGGACTTCGAAAAGCGTTCCGCCAGTCTCTTGGCGTGAACAGTTTAGTGTTCCGGCTAGCTCACGTACGCGTTCCGATACTGTGTACAAACCTAAGCCCGTTCCGTACGGTTTTCCGGTTGTAAAAGGTTGGTAAAGATTCTCGCGAACTTCCGACGGAATTCCTCGTCCGTTATCAAGTACGCGAAGCACCACCGTCTTGTCGAAGCAATTTGAAATTACGATGACTTGCCCATGATCGACATCCTGGGCTGCTTCGACCGCGTTTCGGACAAGATTGAACACAATCTCACTTAGCGATGCTTCCGAAGCAGAAATGTACACCCCATCCGCGTCGAGCTTCGAGACTAGCTCGACGTGATTTTGTCCCGCATACTGTTCGAGGACATGCAAAATACGTCGAATCGACTCATCGGCTAAAACGCGATCGGTTGTCGCACGGCTTGGTTTTGCAAAATCGAGAAGCCGCTGGGTTGTCTGCGACAGTCGGTCGATTTCGACGACAATCATGGCCAAGTCCTTCTGATGCTCGGCTTCAATTGGCATGTCTTCCTTCATCAGTGTAGCGATCGTCCGAATGGAAGATAACGGATTTCGAATCTCATGGGCCATCGAGCCAGCCATCAAACCGAGGATCGAAAGTTTTTCTTGTTGCATTGACTTGCGCTCGCGACTCAAGCGTTCCACTTCCAAATGTCGATTATAAAACGTCGCAGCAAATTGATCGCATAGCATCGCAATCGCCGTGAGCTGTTCTTCCGTAAGTCGATCACTTCGCAACCGTGGCCCAACAAATACCACTCCACGAACCACGCGAAACGAAATTCGGAAAACATACTCGGCATTGTTTGCCCCAAACGCTTCG
>JANOAI010000159.1:0-2557 GCA_031411055.1 Pirellulaceae bacterium | reverse complement strand
CACCGCCAGCCACGAGGAAGCTTTGCTGAGGATCTATCAGCGATTGCGTCCAGGCAACCCACCGCAGCTTGAAAAAGCTCGGACTCTCTTTCACGAGAAGTTCTTCGATGCCAATCGTTATCGCCTTGGTCGAGTCGGTCGTTTCCGCTTGAATCGCAAGTTGAACCTGACCGTTCCTGAAGATGAGATGACGTTGCGGCCCGAGGACTTAATCGCATCGATTCGGTATTTGATCGATCTTTTTGATTCCGGTGGAGCTGCTTACTTCGACGATATTGACCATCTTGGCAATCGTCGGCTTCGAACGATTGACGAGCTTGGTTGCGAGGAGCTCCGTAAGGGGTTCTTGAAATTGCGACGGACGGTTCAAGAGCGAATGAGCTTGAAAGAAGTCGAAGACATGACCCCGCGTTCTTTGGTGAATCCAAAGAGCATCAGCGCAGCCATCGAGTATTTCTTTGGACGTGGCGAGCTATCGCAGGTCGTCGACCAAACGAATCCGCTTTCGCAATTGACTCACGAACGTCGCTTGTCGGCACTTGGACCAGGCGGTTTGAATCGAAAGCGGGCGGGCTTCGAGGTCCGCGACGTTCATATTTCTCACTACGGTCGCATTTGTCCGATCGAAACTCCTGAAGGTACCAACATTGGTCTTATCAGTTCGTTGTCGATCTACGCCGGTGTTGACTCGTACGGTTTCTTGGTAACACCTTACCGCAAAGTTGCGGAAGGTAAGATTTCGGATGAGGTAGTTTGGCTGCGAGCTGACGAAGAAGCGGATGCGTATATTGCTCCAGCTGACTTGGCAGTCAAGGACGGCGCATTGGTTCCTGGACCAGGTTTGATCGCACGTCACCGCAGCGATTTCGAAATCACGGCTCCCGGGTTGGTTCAGTATATGGACGTCTCGCCAAGTCAAATGGTGGGTGTTTCGGCTGGACTCATTCCGTTCCTTGAGCACGACGATGCTAACCGAGCGTTGATGGGTTCCAACATGCAGCGTCAAGCTGTTCCGTTGCTCGTCCCTGAGCCACCGGTTGTTGGGACAGGCCTTGAGAAACAAGTTGCCTACAACAGTGCGATGGTGGTAAAAGCCTTGCGTCCTGGCAAGGTTACCTTCGTCGATTGCACGCGCATCGAAGTGGGTGCGGACGTATATCCGCTCAAGAAATACCAAGGCCTCAACGAGCGAACATGCTTGAATCAGAAGCCGATTGTTGGGCTGGGCGATAAGGTCGAAAAAGGCCAGATTATTGCTGACGGTGCGTCGACATACCTCGGGGAATTAGCCCTTGGGCGCAACGTGTTGGTCGGCTTTATGTCGTTCGACGGTTACAACTACGAAGATGCGATCATTATTAGCGAAGAGCTAGTGCGACAGGACGTTTACACTTCGATTCACATCGAAGAGTTCGACGTCGAAATCCGCGAAACGAAGCTAGGTCGTGAAGAGTTCACGCGCGATATTCCAAACGTAAGCGAAAAGGCTCTGCGTAACCTCGACGAAACCGGTGTTGTGCAAGTTGGAACGTACGTTCGACCTGGTGACATTCTTGTCGGTAAAGTTTCGCCAAAGAGCAAGACAGAGCTGACGCCTGAAGAAAAGCTCCTCCACGCGATCTTTGGTCGTGCCGGGGAAGACGTGAAGAACGATTCACTTGAAGTCAGTTCGGGCGTTGAGGGCATCGTGATCGATACTCAGAAGTTTTCCCGACGTATGAGCTTGACCGAAGACGAGCGAAAGGAATTCGACAAGCAACTCAAGACGATTGAGACCGAAGGTAATCGTGAAATCGCTGTAGCTTTCTCGGCCATCGCGGATGAACTTGAGAAAGCCATCGGTGGTAAGTTTACCGACGAAGATGGAACACCACTTACCGGTGGTCAGGATCCGAAGTTCCTTGCGGAAAAGGCGTTGACCTTCAATCTTTCGCGACTATTGAACCGACTCGATGAAGGCCTCCATGCGGAAGTTCGCAAGGTACATAAGAATCTTTGGCCAGCGGTCGAAGTCGCCTTGGACATTCGCGATCGCAACGTGAATAGCATGAAGCGTGGCGATGAACTTCGCAGTGGTGTGCTCCAGATGGTTAAGGTATACATTGCGACCAAGCGGGTGATCAGCGTTGGTGACAAGATGGCTGGTCGTCACGGAAACAAGGGGGTTATCTCCAAAGTGTTGCCGGTGGAGGACATGCCATTCTTGCCGGATGGAACGCCGATTCAAATTATGCTTAACCCACTTGGGGTTCCAAGCCGTATGAACGTCGGTCAGATTTTGGAGACACACCTTGGATGGGCGGGCGCCAAGGCTGGTTTCCAAGCCATCACGCCTGTCTTCGACGGGGCCACCGAATCCGACATCAATGATGCTTTGGAAAAGGCTGGCTTGCCGCGACATGGTAAGGTTCGACTCTACGATGGTAGAACCGGTGATCCATTGGAGCAGGAAACGACGGTCGGCTATATCTACATGCTGAAGCTTCATCATCTCGTCGATGACAAGGTGCATGCTCGAAGTACTGGGCCTTATTCGTTGATTACTCAACAACCACTT
>JANOAI010000158.1:0-3527 GCA_031411055.1 Pirellulaceae bacterium | reverse complement strand
CCCGACGATTGACCGCAAAAGTTGCCGAGTCTTCTCCGATCGAAAGCTTACCAAGTTGACGTTTTGTCATGGCCGCCCTTACCGCTGCTCGAATGCCATCGTGGACTACCTGTGTGTAGCTGTGCGTTTGCTTCAACTGCTCATCGCTTGATGGCTGTGTAAATAGATTTTGAAGACCGCCTTCGAGATGGGGAGCCGCGTGCGAATGCGTACTGCTTAACACCATTTGCTTACGTGGGATTCGATATTCGATTTCTAGCCAAGTCGCAATCTCTGCGGTGAGAGAACTGGTTGTCCCTATGCTATCGATGGAAACAAGTATCACCGATTCATGGTCTTTCGATTCATCCATGGGCGAGAGGATCATCGCGCGAGCAAAAAGGGGATCGGCCACACCGACGCTCGATTCGCTGCGAGAAGCATAGCCACTCAGGCGAACCGACTCCGTTGGCGTGATGTCGACTTTACCGAATCCAATCCGCCAGACCGCTGCCGATGAATTTCCGCCCAAGATGCCGAAAAGCAAGAAGCCCACCAAGACGCTGCGGAAGAGAAGTGAGCAATTCATAGTCGCACCTTAATATGGTTCGCAAAAGCCGCAATTCGCGAGTATCGCGGACCACGATTCTATCACTTGCTTGTTCAGCTTACTCGCATGCAGAGAAGAAGAGTATCCAATTCTGGGCGACCCTATTCTTCACTTCCCGGATCCTTTTTCGAGAACCCGGAGCTGATGAACTGGCAACTGAGGCCACTGATAAAGTCTTCCGAGTGTTTTCGATGAAGGTAGTCAATAATGCGTAGATCGCATCGCCCCATTTATTTGATTGTTGGCACCGTTCACGGTCTTTCGAAGCTAAACTACTATCAGATACAAGAAGAGCTTGCCGTCACCGGCGGGAGGCTCGACCCAGATTCTTTGTTTACCCCTATTCATGTCAGACTGCATTGCGACTCCTAGGAATACGGGGCTCGATTCATTTTGAGAAATGGCGGACCCAATGAAGCTTCCGGCAACAAGCAATCAATTAATAGATCGATGTGTCCTAGCGAGGTTTGCCTTCCCGATCAACAATCATTAGTCGGTAAAACCAACGGAACAATGGCCAAGAAAGCAAAATCTCGCTCACAGCTCAAGAACGTCTCCAAAGAGTCAACCTATGATTCTGCAGATCTGAGAAACGAAGTCGATCATCAGCGTATAGCCGCAGTCCAGGGCTGGAAAACATTCTTGGTTGGTATTGCAGTCAGTGGAGTCGTCTTATGTGCGGTCTATTCCAACGTTCTGAATAGTCCGTTTATTTTTGATGACCACAACTCGATCGAAGAGAATCCGACGGTTCGCTCGATCTTCCCGCTTTCGCAATCGATGTGGGCTCCAAAGGATTTATCGGTCGCCGGGCGACCGTTGGTCAGTCTCTCGTTCGCTATGAATTATACGGCCGGTGGATTGAACGTTTTTGGGTATCACTTGGTGAATATTCTCATCCACGTTTGCAATATGGCATTGGTGGCGAGTTTATTACACACTGTACTTCAATACACTCTTAAAACATCACGATTTGCTCAAAGCCTTTCCCGAAATCGAGATGCGTCTGCGATCAGCTCCCACTCTCTGAAACGAAGTGAGTTGGAAGCCTATGTTCGAACGTGGTCAAACGGCCGCTTCATAATTCTCGCTTGGTTCTTAGCCTTGCTTTGGTCTTTACATCCACTACAAAGCGAGACGGTTGCTTACGTGACTCAACGTACTGAACTGATGATGGCCTGGGCGCTACTGGTAACGCTGTACTGTTCGATACACGCTTGGCAAGCATCGGCAGGAACACCGCGATTTCTTTGGCAAGCGGCTGCTATTCTAGCCTGTGCCTTCGGCATGCTGTGCAAAGAATCTATGGTAGTAACGCCGGTCTTAGTTGTCCTATTCGATTTGTGTTTTCACGAACCCTCGCTCAAAAAACTTTTTGAGAAGCGCACCTGGTTGTACCTAGGTTTGTTTGCTTGCTGGGGCATTCTGGCAGCGATATTGGTTTTCAATCCGAGAGGACAATCGGTCGGCTTTTCGCTAGGCTATAGCAGCTGGGATTACATAACAACACAGTGCTGGGCAATCACCAAATACTTGTCCTTGTCGATCATCCCGATCGGATTATGCGGTGATTATGGTGTGTTCAAAGTTCAGGATCCGTCTGTTTGGTTTCCGTGCTTCATTCTCCTCGCAAGCTTGGCATGCCTAACTCTTTGGATCTGGTTTCGCAATCGACGCTTAGCCTTTTGGGGTCTCTGGTTTTTCGCGATCTTGGCTCCAACGTCCAGCTTTGTGCCGATCATTACGGAACCGATGGCCGAACGTCGCATGTACTTGCCGCTGATTTCGATTTTGGTTTTGCTGACCTTCGCCTTCATTCAACTTTGGAACTGGGCAACCTCGAGTTCCCAACGAAACGGTGACTCTTCCTACCTCTCTCCCCAGTCTTCTGGTGATAAGAATCTGGCGGGTGAAAGACTGCCGCTGCAGAGTGACACGCAAGTAGAAGATCGTGTTATGACAAATTATTCGTGGGGGCTTATCTTCGTGGGCCTCTTTGCTTTGATAGGTTGTGGCTTGCTGACTCATTTTCGGAATCGCGTCTATGCGAGTGAATTGACGTTCTGGACCGAAGTGAAGAAGATCGCTCCCAAGAACGATCGGGCGTTGGGTACCATTGCCATGATTCATTTTCGAGCTGAGCGTTATGACGAAGCGGAAAAGGAGATGGTGAAGGCATTCGAGATCGAGCCCCGTAATTTTCTAACACAAGCATTTCTCGGACGCTTGCGTCTCCGGCAGCATCGATACCAAGAGGCTCGTGAACATCTCGAATTTGCCATCAACGCCAGTCCACAATATCGAGAAGCTTTGACCGCCCTGGGAACATTGCATTGGGAACAAGGCGACCCGACTAAGGCTTTGTTATTTTTCGATCGGGCCCTCAAAGTAAATCCCAATCATGCTCTAACCAACTATGTACGTGGTTTGGCATTGGGCGATTTGGGCCGCGTCGATGAAGCCGTTGCCGCCTATGAAAAGGCCCTGCGTGAAGACCCTAAGATGTCCGATGCACATAATAACTTGGGTGAAATCGCTATGTCACGCTCGCAGTTGCCGGAGGCCGAGCAGCATTTTCGGCGAGCCCTTGAGCTCGATCCGAAATCAGCGATTGCCCATGCCAATATCGGCGGTTTGCTGAACCACCGCGGTGACTATACCGAAGCAGTCGAGTGGATTCAGAAAGCAATTGCAATCGATCCGAAAAAGGCGGATGCCCATTACAACCTGGCCATGTGTTATGAAATGCTCGGACGCACATCAGAAGCCATCGTCGAATATCAAATTTGTACCGACTTGAATCCACGCGATGTCGGTGGCTGGATGGATCTCGGAATGTTGCTTCGCCGCCAAGGCAAAAACACCGAGGCTAAGAACTGCTTCAATAAGGTACTTGAGATTGATCCTTCATTCGCTCCTGCCCACACGCAATTGCAAT
>JANOAI010000157.1:0-5146 GCA_031411055.1 Pirellulaceae bacterium | reverse complement strand
GAGTGGTTTGACTATCGAAACCTCAAGAAAACCACTCGCTTGCGCTTCGTGTTATCAATGAGATTATGCCTTTCGTAAGGATTTAGTACAGTCGAATTAGGACATTGTTCAGGCCCTGAGCAATACTCGAAAGGGAGCCTTCATCAAATTTCTCGAATGCCGCTACCATCTTGAGCTCGTCTGTCCACGAGATCGATTTTCCCGGCGGCAAATCTTCTAAGGCAAAGGCTTGTTTGGCCGGAATTCCTAAGAAGAACGCACTCCCGTCGATATGGATGACTCGTTCTTCGTGGACGGGCAACGTAACAAGTCGCAATGGTTCGTCGGCTACACGAACCGGGGAATTCGGGACGTTTTTCTCCAACAACCAAATCAACATCGTCAGTCGTCCAGACTTGGCATCTAGCCAAAGGAAGTGGCGCGTGATGAACTCCAGGTGCTTTTGCTTCCGATGCATTAACGAAGGCACATCAAAAATCGCTACGGTCGGGCTCGTCGCAACCAAGCTCACATTCACAAGCTGCTTCTCATTTTCGGATAAAATTTGCCTAGCAACAAAATCGAGTTCGAGGCCAAGCTTCGAGGCATTCGCAACGTCGACAATGGTTAGCTTGCCTCGAACGTTACTCGCATATCCGACACCTACCGATTGCAACTGAAACAAGGCGTTTTTCCCCGGCGTCGCCGGTACTTGGCCAACCTTCGCCATGAGCGTAAGCCGGAACGCCGACACGGAATCGCGAATGTTTTGCGATAAAGCCGAAGTGTCACCCTGAGTCAAGCGGGTGTTCGCCACCATCAACAAACGATTCCAAGCGGCTGTTCCTTCGTCCTCTACCAGCGTGCCAGCTTCGATCCGGGATAGAGAGCGCTTTTCGAAATTCAATGTTTGGCCAAGGACGTTCGTCGCCGCACTCAACGACAAAACGATCAAGTAGGCTACAATCTCCATCTTCATCATCTCGATTTTACCCTATTCGCCCGATTTTTGTCCTGCATGGAAAGTCTCGTAGACATACAAAGAGTATCGCGAAAGTACCTGGACGGCAAAGTGCTTGCGCTGGATCAGGTCTCGTTGCAGATTGCTCGAGGTGAGTTTCTGGCTGTAACCGGTCGTAGCGGGTGCGGAAAATCTACCTTGCTGAATCTCATCGGCGGCTTAGATCGTCCGACCGACGGGGAGATTTTCTTCGAAGGAAAGCCGCTTTCGACAGTCAGTAGCCTTGACCGCTGGCGCTCCGAAAAAATCGGCTTTGTCTTCCAGTCGTTTTGTCTTCTACCCAATTTAACGGCCGAAGAAAACGTTCAGCTCCCCTTGTTTGGCAAATCAGTCAACGATCGGATCCGCGTCGAGCAATCGCGACGTTTTCTCGACTTCGTTGGACTCGCAGACCGAAGAAATCACCTACCGTCCGAGCTATCGATTGGACAATGTCAGCGAGTTGCGCTCGCACGTGCATTGGTCAATCGTCCGGCTTTGCTCTTGGCCGACGAGCCTACCGGCAGCCTCGATAGCCAAAGTGGAGAAGAAGTTCTTGATCTCTTGGAAGTCTGCCGCCGCCAAGAAGGGATGACGATTGTCATGGTGACACACGATCTTGAGCTCGCAGGTCGCGCTAACCGATTCATCCGTTTGCAAGACGGGAGAATCGTCGAAGACTCTCAACTCGCATCGCCAAAAGTTTCCGGTGAAGTGAGTTGATGATTTGAGCGGGGGGGACAACAAATCGGCGATGGTCGACTACGACGGATAACCAAAGGGCTAAATCTTAAAAAGTGGGTATCAATCGCAATTACTCAGGGTGCCAGAACGATTGCTAAACGCTGCGATTGCTAGCAATCATTGGCTTTGCGGATGGTTGGGATTGCTCGCAGCTTACCATCACGAATTACATTCGTGGGTTTGGACCGAGCGATGCTCGATTGCTTAGCGATCCGATGATTACGATCGAGTAACTTATCCTAAGGGACTGCAATTTGGCTCCATTTTCTGCAGTGTAAACTATGAGATATCCTCGCTGCCGAAGGAACCATGGCGTACGATTCCATCACCATTGCCTAGCAGGAATCGGCTACCTGTGCATGATGATGTGCATGATTGTTGGTTGCCAAAAGCCAATGAAAATCTGTATGCAAGGGATCGTAACCACGCGCGTTCCGGTCGACAATACCGCCTGTCCGGTTGGGCAAAAGATGGTCTCCGGAAGCCCCACGGCCTGCGAAAAAGTGGCGATCATCGACGTCGATGGCATGCTCCTCAATCGAAACTTCAAAGGGATGGAGTCGCTTGGAGAGAACCCCGTTTCTCTATTTCACGAGAAACTCTCGGCTGCCAAACGTGACCCTCAAATTCGCGCGGTCGTAATTCGAATCAATAGTCCTGGTGGTAGCGTCACCGCCAGCGATCTCATGCGACGCGAGGTCATTGCTTTTAAGCAGGAATGCCACAAGCCGACCATGGCTGTCATTTTGGATGTGGGAGCAGGGGGGGCTTACTATTTAGCCACGGCTTGCGATTCGATCATCGCGCACCCAACGTCCGTAGTAGGCGGAATCGGAGTCATCCTGAATCTCTACAACATGTCCGATACGATGGAGCAGCAAAATATCGAAGCTACACCAATTCGTGCCGGGGATTTCACCGACTTGGGTTCACCCGTAAAGAAACTCGACAAGAAAGGGAAGGAACTGCTTGATCAAATCGCAGATGAATTTCATAAGCGTTTTCAGTCGGCAGTGAAGGAAACTCGACCTCTTACGGACATCAGCTACATGGATGGTCGTGTATTCTCGGCGAATGTTGCGAAAGCGACTGGATTTGTCGATGACGTTCTCTACCTCGATGAAGCCATCCAGCAACTTCAGGGGTACAACGGGTTGAGCAGCAACGTGAAGGTAGTCATGTTCCGTCGCAACAATGATCGCGCATTGACCGAGTTTGATATTACTCCGAATACCCCTACATCGATTGCATCCATTCCGTTTAGCGTTCCAGGCTTAGACCGAGCGAGCTTGCCTCATTTCCTCTACCTTTGGCAACCAGAGCCTGGTTTAGAACGACATATCTACTGATATGATAAAGAAACCTTTCGAGTACCGTCATTAGAGACTGTCCAGCATATGCGTTACCTCGCCCACGTCTTCGTGGGAGAGGTTACAAATACCAAGCAAACACCATGACTCTATGCCGGGCGATCTCTTTAGACTGAGACGCGATCTCAGACTTTACTCGCAAAATGGCGGCTAAAGCCTGGACTCCAGCGCGAAGTGACGCTGTCCATTCGTCTGGGTCTGTTCCCAAATTGGTTTCTAGACGCAATTCTTCCGTGACGCTATTGAGCCAACTTCCGCCGGAACTTTCGAAGTCCATCTTGAATCACCGGAGGCAATTTGGATCGCAACAAGTTTCGGCCATTGAACCATTCCTGAGGCTCGACATAGAGAACGTGCACTTCGACCAGCAATGCATTCGGCTCAAATTTCAGCTCGGTAACTTTGGCATAAAGAGCTCCCATCGTGTACGGCACTGCCGCGCCGAGACGCATTTTGTCGTCTCCGTCCATTGTGATGGGGCTCCAAGTACTCGGGAATTCTTGAATTCCATCTTGAATACGACTCACCAAAACTAAGCTTTCCGAAGATCGATGACTCTGGGCATGTATCACCACAGTCAGTCTAACTTTATCAAAGAGGCTGATTCCGAGATGTCCGTACGACTCGCGACCTCCATCGGCTAATTCACCGACCTTCAATTGATACTTCTTGAGTTCCTCCGGCGTGAGCTCGCGAGACTCATCGGTCGGACCGCCATTGGTTGGTTTGATGGGGACGGCAAGGTCCTCAAACAATTTTTTGTTGAGAATACTCTCAATCGAACCGTACGCCACAGAACAAACGTCGATTCGCTGAACGTCCGATGCATCTTCGAGCTTTTCAACCGACTTGATGTCAAAAACGAAGGGGCTGACTGCAGAATTCTTCATAAACCGATCCATTCCAATCTCAGCTGCCAGCGCCTGTACCACCGCTTGCTGCTCCGCGGCCGACATGCCATCAATCAAGAATGGGGCGGTTAAGGGAACGAGTTTGGAGTCAGCAACTTTAAGCCCCTTCGAAACGAGCGACAGATAGATCGGATCGGATGCAAATGATGTTGCAGTCGAAACCAAGCCGAAGACGAAGACCAAGAACTTGCAAGCGAAGTGAAATTCTCGCGGCCCATTATTGAAAATTCGCATGCTTAGATTTTGTTTCTAAATTGGTATTCAAGTAGCTACGCCGCTCCGAGAGACAGGCTGTTCGCGTCTCGAAGAGACGCGACTACGTGTTTAGAAACACAGCCTAGTCCGTTGGTGGGTGTGTTCATTACACGCGCCCATACAACGGGCCAAAGTTCTCACATGCTCGAAAATCCGCTGACTCCAAATGGTCTGTGCCGAATGCATTCCAGGCACTTGGACGAAACACGCGGTCGGCAGCAACGTTATGCATATAAACGGGAATTCGCAAAATGGATGCCAGCGTGATGAATAGGTGCCCGACGTGACCAGCCGTCATCACACAGTGGTTTGCACCCCAATGGTTCATCACTTCGTAGGTCGACGTGAACGCACCCTTGCCGGTCAACTTCGGTGCGAACCAAGTCGTGGGCCAAGTTGGGTTGGTGCGCTGATCCAAGACGTCGTGTACTTGGTTAGGTAACTCGACGGTAAAACCTTCGGCGATTTGCAGCGCGGGTCCGAGACCGGAAACCAAGTTGATTCGCGTCATCGTTGCAGGCATACCGCCGCGAGTACGATAGCGTGTGCTCAGCCCTCCACCGGGGAAGTACTCGGTGATCGATGGATGCCAAGTCGTCGCCTTTAAACACTTTTGGACTTCATCGTCGGTGATTTCCCAAAACGGCTTCATCGTCGGCTTGCCGTCTGAGCCAGTTTGCTGCCCTGTTCCGTCTAACGTTGCAGGTCCGGAATTGATCAAGTGAAGCAACCCGTCGGAAGCATCGCCGTCAAGTTTGTAACCGCCGCAGGCCGAAGCAACAGCATCGGGACTCCAATACGTTCGAAGATCGGCAAAGACTTGAGCGGTGTTGGTTAAGAGATGGCCGAATAGCATGGTGGCTGCGTTCATCGCGTCGTTTTCGGTC
>JANOAI010000156.1:0-13556 GCA_031411055.1 Pirellulaceae bacterium | reverse complement strand
AAAAACAAAACGACCTCCCGCCCACCCTGCTTGGCAACGGTATTTGCCTACGCAAAATCCGGCGACCAAGCAACGGAGTGCGGGGCGTTCTATAGTTAGTGAGAAACCGAACGATCTGCGGGGTAAACCCGCAGGATTATTTGTACGATAAAAATTAAGCACCGGCGATCAGCGAGAAGTGTCTTAAACTATTCCTTGCGTTCGCCGAGATGTTTTTCAAGCAGCTTACCAAGGACCAAACCTCGGGCTTCGAGCGATATCACTTTGCCTTCGCGGTCCAGCAAGATCATGGTTGGAATGGCACTTATTCCATATTGTTGAACGGCCGCGGGGTTAGATGGATTCTCTTCGTCCCATAGGTTGATCCACGGGACTTCAAGCTCTTTCAAGAACGCGTCTAACTTCTCTCGGTCGTCGTCCACGCTCACGGCGACAATTTCAAAGCCTTTTTCTCGATTGTCCAGGTAAAGCTTTTTCATGTACGGATACTCGTCGCGACATGGCTTGCAAATTGTTGGCGATGGCGACCAGAAGTAAACCAAAGCCAGCTTCCCTCGACAGCTCTTGATATCAAAATCTTCGCCGGTCACGGTCTTACCGGAGACCTGCAATTCTTTTCCAGGAAGCTCAACGCGCCTTGCACTGGCCTTCATCTTCTCAACCCATTCTTGCAACGAATCAATCTTTTTCGCTTCGAGAATCTTGGCGATCTCTCGATAAGCCTCGCCGACCGTTTTGGCGTCGGCCGTCTGTTCCAGATTCTGGCCCGTTAGTAACACCATTCGCAGATCGTTATCGTCCGGTTTTTGCTTGGCTTTAATGTAGTCACGGAATCGTTCGAAGGTTTTCTTCGGAGCGTCGGGGCCATCATTGCCCATGAGCATGACAGAGCTACATAAGAAGTCGAACTCAGCGATTTGGCCAACTCCAGCAACTCGATCCGGTGTCAGTTCCAGAATGCGCTTCGAAGTATCGCGAATGATCGTTTGCATTTCGATATATCGCTGAGGAGTCGTCGGCTGAAGTTTTTTCACCTCTACCACAAATCGGCTGAGCTCATCAACCGATTTTGAATCGGGGATCTTGAGCGTCGGCCAAGGTGGCAATGCTGGTGGTGGAGCTTGTTCTGCAACCGCGGGAGGAGTGGATGATTCTTGGGCGGCCGGTGGCTGAGCAAAAGTCACGAGCGGAGCGATCCATAAACAACTCAGTGTGAGAGAATAGAGTTTGCGTTTGCAATAGAAAATCTTCATCAAATCGACTCTCGGTGAAATTAATGGATACGCAAAAAACGTCGCTCAGCTGACAGGAATTCGTTTCGGCGAATAAAACTCGCGAACATCAATCCAATCCATCCCGGCGGCTTTGGCTGCGTCGATCCCAAGCTCGGAATCTTCGTAGACCAAGCAGTGCTCGGGAGGTGCGTTCAATCGACGAGCGGCTTCGAGAAAAACATCTGGGAATGGTTTGTGTCGTTGAGTATCTTCCGCCGTGACGATCGCATTGAACCAATCCTCGCAGCCGATTTGTCTAAGCTGCTTCATAATGATCTCGCGAAAGCCGCCACTGGCCACCGCCACGGGGATTCTTGAACGGTAGTAACTTGCAATTTTAATGACGTCTTCGATCGGCTCAAGCATATGAAGATGATCGAGAAAAGTCGCTTCCTTCTCATAAGCCACTTTTTCGGCGTCGATGGCTACAGATTGTTCGGATGCAAGCAGCGTAATAATGCGATCACTCGGCATGCCGCCCAAGGCATAGAATCGATCCTCGGGAAAATGAATGCCATGTCGGGACATGGTTCGATGCCAAGCAACGTAATGTACCGGCATGGAATCGGTGAGCGTGCCGTCACAATCGAAGATAATGGCTTGGTAGTCGCGGGTCGGGCGAGCAGGGTGGTTATGCGGTAAATCCATATCCCCATGCTAACCCAAGTCGACTTCTTCACCAACCGGCAGTCGATTTGCGATGGCAGAGGAGCGATAGGCTGGTAAATTGACAGGCATCAAAAAGGGAGTGTTGCGGCATGGAAAATTTAAGCGTCGACCGGATTCTCGGCCCCAAGGGCTTGGTCGCGCGGCGTATTCCAGCCTACGAACATCGCCAGCAGCAGCTTGACATGGCGAATGCCATTGCCGAAGCCCTCGAGAAAAAGCACCATTTGATCGTCGAAGCCGGGACGGGGGTGGGGAAAAGTTACGCGTATCTCGTCCCAGCCATTCTTCATGCGACCAGCGAAGAAGCCAAGCTCGAAAAACCAAGTTCTTCGAAAGATGCTGACGAGGATGACTCCGATGAAGCTGACGATAAACCCAAAGTTCGCCGCATTGTCATCAGCACGCATACGATCAGTTTACAAGAACAGTTGATGAGCAAGGATATTCCTCTTCTCAATGCAGTGATTCCTCGCGAGTTTAGTTCAGTGCTCGTCAAAGGAAGGAGCAATTATGTTAGTCTCCGGCGACTGGAATTAGCCAACCAACGCTCGGTAAGCCTGCTTGAATCGGAAGCGGAGCATTCCCAGATGCGAGAGCTAGTCTCGTGGGCCAAGGAAACGAACGATGGCTCTCGCAGTTCTATCAACTTCAAACCCGTGATGTCGGTCTGGGATGAAGTCGCCAGCGACAGCAACAATTGTATGGGGCGCAAGTGTCCAAAGTTTGACGATTGCTTCTACTACAAAGCCCGGCGGCGCGTAAGCAACGCACAGATCTTGGTCGTGAATCACGCGCTCTTCTTTACGGACTTAGCTTTGCGTGAAGCTGGCGGTGGGATCCTTCCCGAATACGACGCCGTGGTGCTTGATGAGTGTCATACGATCGAAGCCGTAGCTGGCGAACATCTCGGCTTGACGATCGCGACCTCGCAGATCGATTATACGCTTCGCAAACTATTCAACCCTCAAACTGGCAAAGGTTTGCTCATCGCGTTGGGGCTCGACCAACTCGCTCGCCATTGCCGCGACTGTTCCGAGAAACTCGCCGATACCGTGTTTGAACTCAATGCTTGGCTTGATAGTCAAAGCAGTAAGAACGGTCGCGTTCGTGAGGAAGCGATTATCGAGAATCGATTGACCGATGCGTTATTAGTGCTTGCCAAGCAACTTGAGCGTTTCGGCACGAATCACGAGAACGTCACTGTCCGGCAGGATCTGACTTCCGCGTCGAATCGATTACAAGCCTTGGCCCAATCGTATGAATCGTGGCTGAAACAATCGATCTCGGATTCCATTTATTGGCTGGAGCGTATGCAAGGACGCTATGGAACGCGCATCATCTTGCGTTGTGCTCCGACAGATGTCGGCCCCGCGTTGAGGAAAATGCTCTTCCAAAAGGTTCCCAGCGTTATCATGACGAGCGCGACACTGGCCTGCAGTCGCGAAGGTGATTTCAATTTCTTTCAGTCGCGGATCGGAGCGAGCGGCACCAAGACCAAACAACTGGGTAGCCCGTTCAATTTTCGAGAGCAATCGGAACTTATCTTGTTGCAAGGGCTTCCGGATCCCTCCGCTGAGCGTCAAAAATTCGAAGATATGCTCCCCAAGATTATCGAGCATTACGTTGGGCTGACCGACGGACATGCCTTCGTCTTGTTCACGAGTTACGACTTGCTTAAACGTATGGTCGAACACCTTACGCCGTGGATGACCAAGAATGGTTTGACGATTTATAGCCAAGCCGATGGGACACCCCGTGGTCAGCTTTTGGATAATTTTAAGAAGCATCCGCGCGGCGTACTCTTTGGAACGGATAGTTTCTGGCAGGGGGTCGATGTTCCCGGTGACGCATTGCGGAATGTTATCATCACGAAGCTGCCCTTCAGTGTTCCGGACCATCCGCTTCTTGAGGGCCGATTGGAAGCCGTCCGAGCTCGTGGTGGCAATCCCTTTCGCGACTATCAATTACCTGAAGCGGTTATCAAACTTCGGCAAGGCTTCGGCCGATTGATTCGAACCGCGACGGACTCGGGGATGGTGGTTATCACCGACCCACGTATGCTGACGAAGCCTTACGGAAAAACGTTTCTTGAAGCCTTGCCCGAATGTTCTGTTTCATACGCATCTGCACAGCGATGGTCGAAAGCCTCGTCGTAGTGAGATTTAGGAAAGTCGACTCTCTGCGACGATCGGATGGAGCTTCGGCTCCAACGATTTACTGTTGACTGGCTTACTCCTTTTCTGCCGACTTCGCCTTGGCTTTCTTCCCTTTGCCGGACGGTTTGTCCGAAATCGTTTTCATGGCGAGTTCTGAAAAGCTACTTGTTTGATTCTGCCAAGCTTTTTCAAGCTCTTTCACTTTGTCGGGCATCTGCTCGGCAAGATTTTTTTGTTCAGCCCGATCTGTTTTTAAGTTGTAGAGTTCCCATGGATCATTCTTGGCGGCGACGAGCTTCCAATCTCCCACGCGAACAGCACGATTTCCCTCGTGAAGCCACCATAGACTATCTCGTTCAAGAGTGATGTCTTTTGCAAACGCCGGAACGAGACTTTTCCCAGGCGCCTTCGGAATAGGCTCACCATGGAGTTCGTTAGGAAGCGTCACACCCGCTAATTCAAGCACCGTTGGCGATATGTCGATTACGTGGCTTGGTGTATGCCGGAGTTCACTTCGAGCTTTAATCCCTTGAGGCCAATGCGCGATTAATGGAGTGCTGATGCCACCTTCATGAACCCAAGTTTTATGCCGCCGAAACGGTGTATTGCTGGTGCTCGAAAAACCTGGACCAAGGCAAAGATAGCTAGCCGCGCTGCCAGGTGCCGCCGAAGGATCATGTCCGCCATTGCGGACCATAATCTCCGCACTCGCGCCGTTGTCGGAAGCGAAGAAGATTAACGTGTTTTCGTAAGCATTCATCGCACGCAACTGCGTTATAATACGGCCAATCTCTTGATCCATGCGATCGATCATGGCTGCATGGATCGCCATCTTCGTTGCTTGAAACCGTCTTTGCTCATCGGTAAGTTCGACCCATGGAAGGGGGCGATTGATTTCACCAGGGCCGAGTTTCTGGATCGCTTCAGGATTTGCATAGGGCGGACCCACTTCGCGTTCGAGCACCGAAAGCGGTGTGCTTACCAATCCCATTTTCTGCTGACGGGCAAAACGGGCGGCGCGTGTCTCGTCCCAACCGTTTAAGTATTTGTCGCGATACTTGGCAATATCTTGCGGTAAAGCATGGAGTGGGAAATGGGGTGCGATAAATGCGATGTATTGAAAGAAGGGTTTCTGTTGATGGTTGGTCGCATGATCTTTCAAGCATTCAATCGCGTGTTCCGCAGTGGCGGTTGTCGCGTAATAATTCGATTCGTCGGCTGATGGTTTAATCGGAATGTCGTCGATTTGATTCCCCTTGGCGGTGAAGAAATTTCCTTGATTGTTCGTGTGATATGAACGATCAAAACCGCCTACCAGAATCGGCCCGTCCACATGCCACTTGCCGCTATGGTAGCAGCGGTATCCCACCGTTTTGAGCCGTTCAGGGAGGAGCTTGGCCCACTCTTGGCGAATGCCTTGATTACCGCCAGCAACCTCAGGCAATGCGTCGCGATGAATTTGTTGGGCGTAATAGCCAGAAAGCAATGCGGAACGCGTCGGCCAGCAGCGGGCTGTATTATAAAACTGTGTGAAGCGTAAACCGTTCGCCGCAAGCGAATCTAGGTTCGGTGTTTCAATCTCACCACCATAGCATCCAGGATCGGAGTACCCCAAGTCATCTGCAAGGATGAAAATAACATTTGGAACCGCGGAGTAGGTATGACTACAAAGCGTTATCAGTAGAACGGGGACGATGAACTTGATCATGTTGTTGCTGGAATGAGGTAGGGAAGTTGAGGCTGCGATCAAATCGTACTGCGTACTGGTCGGAAAAGCGGATGATTTTGCCGATATGCCGGTCGACTCAAGTGCCGGTCTCTCACTTCACGCAATAAAATCTACTTTGCGTAATCGGCACCGGTTAAGCTGTTGAGAACGGATTCCTGCCATTGCCGAAGCTTCGACAGTAGCTTGGAGCGAATTTCAGGGGTTTTTTCGAGGAGGTTTGATTTTTCTGCCGGGTCGGCTTCAAGATCAAATAGTTCTTGCTTGGAAACGCCGTTCTTCGATTCGTGAACGATCAATTTATATCGGCCATCGATGATGGAGCGAGCACCATCGTAATCTGTATCGGTGATTTTAGGGTGGCGAAAATTGGTGAAGTCGCGAGTGGCTTTGCCGCCGGTTAACTTGACAAGGGGCGTCGTCCCTTCTTGCAACTTGGGATCGATCCATGGTTCGAGCTTCGCTCGCGTAAGTTGTTTCGTATCGTACTCCCAAGAAAAGAGCGGACTTGGACGTTCTTTCATTTCTCCCAGGAGAAGTTTGCTTAAATCGATACCGTCGATGGGGCGATCGGGTAAAGGCTGGCCAACCAAAGCCGCAATCGTCGGGAGCAAATCGCTCGTTGATGCGCGGACTTGCGTGATACGAGGCTGGGGAAACATGGCAGGCCATTCGATCAGACCGGGAACCAAGTTTCCGCCTTCATAGATTTGTCCTTTGAAACCACGATGCGGAAACCCAAGGGCCGCATCGCCGGACGTCCCGTTATCGCCACAATAGAAAAGCAACGTGTCGTTCCGAACGCCAGAATCGGCCAGATGCTTTCTTAACTTGCCGATCGCTCGATCCATGGCGGTGATCTCAGCGTAGCGCTCGCGTAGCACTTCCCCTTGCGGCCGAGTTGTTTGCTGCCCCGTTTCATTCGATGTGAGTTTGACTTTCTTTTCCGAATATTTTGCAGGCAAGTCATCGTAGAGCGCGAGATCTTCGGGAAGGCCACTGTAGGGCTCATGAGGTGACCCGAACCAAACGATCGTGAAGAAAGGCTTCTGTTGTGCGCGGGCTCGATCAATAAACTGAATCGTTTCGTCGACTAAAATTTCCGAGCTTTCTCCTTGGAAGACCTTGGGAGGCCCACCATTTCGCGAGAGCGACGGATTGAGTTCAAAGAAGTTGTCATGTGATAGCCATTCATGGAACCCCATGGCACCAGGATTGGTGGGTGAGCCAGATTTCACCGCCCCCACATGCCACTTTCCAAAGTGACCGCAAAAATATCCGGCCTTCGCAAGAAGATGCGCCGTCGTTATCTCTTCCGGTCGAAAAGACCAACCGGGCGCAAACGTCCCCATCCGATTGGGATGACGTCCCGTAAGAAAGCTCGCCCGAGTCGGGGAGCAGCTTGAGTGCGCGGAATAGAATCGATCCAGCCGCAAGCCACTCGAAGCCATTTCATCCAGGACGGGTGTTTTGACGTGTGGATGACCGTGATAACCGGTCTCCTCCCAACCGTGGTCGTCTCCCATCAACAATACCACGTTCAACTCGTTGCCGCAGATGGTTGTTGCTGATTGAATGGCGACAACGAGACAAAGAATCGTGAAATACGACTTCAGAAGGACGATCCACAAAATGTGTCGCATCGAAAACACTCTTGGAGGAAACTTGAAACTTGCAGTCTCGCCATTCTAACCAAGGCCAGAGGGGAAATCACTGCCGCTATGAACTTGGGAAGATGCAGAGGTATTTCCGTTTGCCGCATTCAGTCCGAGCGTTACGTCATGGAATCGGCGTCCGAAACGAAATCGGAAGGGTGCTGCAAGGAGCCCCCTTCTCGATTCGCTTGGGGCTCAATCGTTATCGATACAGGACCGTTGCATACCAACCATTTGCGCCGCGAACGACACCAATTCCGGTCGGGGTACGTTGTCCCCAATAACAGCTGCGGCGAATTGCATCCTCAGCCGATACGCTTGAAAAGCCCACCCCTTCGTAGCGTCCAGTTCCCATCGAGCCACCCACATGCCGCATGCGACCTGAACTCGCCTGCTGTTGGGATTTCTGCTGAGCGATGTAATTATCGGATGCAAAAACGTTTGGAACACTGAAGCATGTTGCCAACGCGGCACATGCAAGAAATCGAGTAGCAAACCGTTGCACTACTGATACTCCTTTTAACGAAACACGAATCAGCATCCTACTTACAAATCAACACGATCATCCTGATCGAAACATCGTTTACTACCCTCGTGAATGGTTCGCAAAGTGTCAACCGCCAATTCTGCCCACCCTACCCCACTTGACACCCTAAGTCCTTATGAAGCCCCGATGTAGGCGGCTCATTTTTTTCTCGCCGTGGTAAGTTTTTGGGTTTATGGGCTCCGAAATTCACCTGTACGTAGTCGATCGGCGGCCTACTTCGTCGCTCCGGCGGGCTGAATCAAGCGATCCATCTCTTCTTGAGTTCTTTGGCTAAACTTCACAAGTGATAAGATCAATCACAAATGCATCGTCCCCGTGAGCCTCTGAACCGAGGAGTGAAAAGGATCGGCTATGGAACATCAAATCAATCACGATCAGACATTCGCATCTCTTTTGCATCGCACGGCCCCGTTTCGCAACGCTTCGAGCTTCTTTTCGGCACTTGTTTTTCTATGCGTTAGCTCGGTCATTTTAGCCTCTGACAATCGATTAAACGTCCTTTTTATTGCAGCCGATGACTTGCGAAATGACCTTGGCTGTTACGGCAATTCGATCGTCAAGACGCCAAATCTCGACAAGCTGGCAACTCGTAGCCTCGTTTTCAACAAAGCTTATTGCCAACAAGCCGTGTGCAACCCGTCGCGTGCGTCCATTATGACCGGTCGTAGACTGGACACGCTCCAGATATGGAACCTTTCAACCCATTTTCGAAGTCGATTGCCAGACGTGGAGACGCTGCCCCAGCACTTTAAGAAGCATGGCTATTTCACTCAAAATGTCGGCAAGATCTATCACAATTGGATTCATGAAATTCAAGGAGATCCGGATTCTTGGAGCGTGCCAGCGGAACTTCATTTCGCAAATCACGGCAGCGACAAAGCGAATGTTGAAGGAGAGGTACCCTCGAGCAGTACGGATTCTCCCAAATGCGAGTGTCGAGACGTTGAGGATGAAGCTTACTTCGATGGCCGCGTTGCAAAGCGTGCGATCGAGGTTTTGCAGGAGCGATCGACGAAGAGCGAACCGTTCTTTCTCGCCGTCGGATTCTGGAAGCCACATTCGCCTTTCAACGCCCCCAAAAAATACTGGGATCTCTACCATCGAAACGAGATTTCCATGCCTGCGCATCCTGAATGGCCGATCGATGCTCCAAAAATTGCGTGGCACGATAGCCGCGAAATCCTTGGAAGTGGCAAAAACGAAGCCCGAATCTCAGATGAATGGATCCGAGAAATTCGACACGGTTATTTTGCCAATATCAGTTATCTGGATGCACAGATTGGCAAGGTCCTCGATGAATTGGAACGGCCCAAGCTTGACGACAAGACCGTCATCGTCTTTTGGTCTGACCATGGCTACCACCTTGGTGAGCAGAGTCTTTTTGCCAAGACGTCGAATTTTGAGCTCGATGCACGCGTTCCGCTCATTATTTCGACTCCCAAGATGAAATCGGCTGGAAAAATTACCAACGCGTTAGCCGAGTTGCTTGACCTTTACCCGACCATATCGGACGTTTGCCGACTGCCTCGCCCTTTGGGAACGGAAGGCGTAAGCCTCGACTCAATCCTCCAGAACCCGCAATCCAACGTGCGAGATTTCGCCTTGACCCAGCATCCACGGCCAGCCTACTACGATCGCGAACCCGACAATCAGCCGACGCACATGGGTTACAGCGTACGAAGCGCAACACATCGATATACGGAATGGCGTGATTGGAAAACCGGCAAAACAACTGCCCGTGAACTTTACGATCACCAGGCCGATCCTGACGAGACGCGAAATTTGGCCAGCAAGTCCGACCAGACGAGCGAACTTGAGTCCCACGCGAAGTTACTCGAAATGACTAAGCCACTTATCAAACCCGGTTGGCAATCAACGCCGAATTAGTTCGACTACCCCATGTGATATTGAACGCGAGTCGAACGCAAACGGCTTAAATTCGTACAGCAAAGAGCTTATCTCAAGATGGATTCCGAAGGTAACATAACACTCGGTTCGGCGGTTAGCTTCACCGAGTGCTATGCTACGTTTGTACGAATTTATTCGGCCTTGAACTTGAGCAAAACGAATTGAGTCTTACGACGCAATTGGCTGGGCTATTCTGGCGAATCGATGTGGTCTTCTTCCGCAGCGACACGGAGTTTTTCCAAAGCCCGAGCTTCGATTTGGCGAATGCGTTCTTTGGTTACACCCATCACCGCACCGACTTCTTTGAGCGTGGATGGCTCAAGCGATTGTCCGAGTCCAAACCGGCGGATGATGATTTCCTGCTCTCTTTGATCGAGCTTGTTCAAAATCCTATTGATTTGGACTTGGCGTGTTTGCTGAGCCAATTCCATGGCAAAGTTATCGGCTCGCTTGTCTTCGTGAGCTTCGAATGCATCCTCGCCCGATGTTCGAAATCGCTCCCGATGGCGGAATTCGTCAGGGATCGACCGAGCGAAGTTCTTCATAATGGCCCACGTAGCGTAGGTGCTGAACTTGTTGCCGCGAGCATAATCGAATTTCTCGACTGCTCGGATCAGCGAGATATTCCCGTCGCTGATCAAGCTGAAGAAGTCTTCGTTTGCATTGACATGTTTCTTGGCAATCGAAACGACAAGCCTTAAATTGCTTTGAACCAATCGATTCTTGACTTCAACCGATTGATCGTAGAGCTTCTCAACTTCGTCCATGACGGACACGATTGGAGCTTTGGGGTCCAACGATGCACGCTTCTTATGAGCGAGAAACTTCAAGTAGTTCATCTTTCGGAAAAGATGATACTCTTGTTCGCGAGTCAACAACGGAACGTCATAGAGTGAAGCAAGGTAAGCAGGGAGCCCGACAGGGGCTCGTAGCTTTCGCGCATTCGCGACTTCAGGCATCTCACCCATGATTGCTTTCTCGAGGGACTTCTTGGTGAAATCATCGTTGTGCATACAATCGAGCGGAAGTTCTTGTAGTCGCACAGCCCGCTGCTCGTTCAAAATTCGAACGATGCTCCCGCGAGTCCGGCCGTAACGATGAGCAAGCACAACCAAGCTGACACCGCGACGGTGTTGCTGAAAAATCGCCCTTTGGTCTTCGTCAGACAGCGTCGGACGCTGATCAGGGAAAACCGCCAATTGAGGGTTGGTGCGATCGAAATTCTTGAGCGTATAGCGGACGGTTTCCGTACTGCGACCCATCTCGCGACCTAATCGACGAGCCACGGCCGACAAACTCAGATTTTCGGCAGCCAGCTCTCGAGCTCGATCGATCATCTTTGCCCGTTCGTTGTCCGACATTTGCGAAAAACGTTCGCCTCGTTCGACCCGAACCTTATTTTTTGCAACAAAACGATCAATACTGCTACGCAAAAAACCGACTCGTTTGCGTCCTTCCGCAACAAAGCGTCGCGAAACAAGACCACGGTCACGCCATCGCGAAATCGTCTTCGTCGAGACGTTGAACATTTTGCTCAGATCTTCCACGGTATGGATCGGTTCGTTCAACTCTTCGAGTCGAATGTTGGTGGAATCGCTGATATCTTCCACGAACAACCGCAAATCATGAGCCGCATCATGGCCTTGAATCAGGCGGCGCGTATTTTCTTCCGGTCGCACGTCCGTAACGCGATAGAACAAAAAGTCGTAGGGATACTCCCGATTTGGATCTAGCTCGGCCAGCAAGTCCTCGGCTCGATTAGCTTGTTCAATTCGCTTGTTTCGAGGCGCAAAGCGAACCTGTTGATCGCGAAGTTCTCGAAGTAGTGCAATCTTATATTCGTTATTCATTTCCAAAACTCCCGGCTACGATGCTTTGACTTGACCATCCGTGCGGCTCCCAACCGCTGCAAGTCGCTTCGTTTCCTGGGTATCGATCTCATCCTAAGATCGTATTCCAAAACACATTCGGCTACTTGGTCGGATATCGCTTCGTTTGCGATAACCATTCCATCGCCTTACCATTTGACACCTTTGGTCTTCAACGCCTTATTGTTAGACGCTTTCAAGTGAATTTTGGTTCTCCTCGTAACGGTAGAACCGCCAAAATTGGCAAAACTCAACTTGAGCCTTAACTCAGACGCAAAAAACAGGCCAAAAAAACTTGTCAAACGGGCGCAATGTGTTTTGGATTCTCAAATTGGATGATTCACTGGGATAATAACGGAAAACGAATATGACTTCCAGAAAAAGACAGTTCGTTCAGCCGTCATGCCTTCGGAAAAATTTACCCGGCTGATTGAAGAAAGGACTCTTCGAACGCATTTTGAGAACGTCTGAGCCCGAATCGAGGACACACCGAAATTCTTTCGAAAGCCAAGAAATAGCTTATAAGAAATCGAAAGGGGCGTAACCGGAATCCTGGATCGGCAGTGACGAATAAAACCTGTGGCTTGCTCGCCCTGCTGCCAGACCGTTGAATCCACGCTCATTGCGAGCGTGGAAAAGCGGCATTCGGTGGTTGATTAGCGACCGATCGTGGGTGGGTTGTTCACGAGGAAATCGCGCGGCCCTCGGGTTGTGTAATATGGGTAAGCCACAGCCGCAGTCGGAACGCCGGACCCCGCTCCTCCTCCTCCGCCGCCTTGGTAGCGGTAAGCGTGGTGATTCAGGTGCGTTTGGTAGTCTGTGCCTCCACGCTGCCAACCAATCGGGCCTGGGCGGCAGCCGCATGAGTTGCAGCGGTTCCCGCAAGTGTGGCAACCTAGATTAGCTAGAAGGCCGAAGGCCAATGTCAGCATCCATCCCGTGCGACGGTTCATAATCAGTCAATCCTTTGACGAAACGATTCGGCTTGTAAAGCTCTCCTCTTTCCTATCGATGCCAGACAGCCCCTTCAATCGAAAAAACCGCTCGGTTCGATACTGTTTCGAAAATGGCTTCGTTAGAAATTGCCTAAACTTGCCATTTCGCTTTCGTCCCAAAGATAAAAGTTATCCCAAACGGAAAATTCGGCCGATACGACATTGCATTGAGGACTGCGTTTTGAATCTGTCACCCGTTCCACTTTTTGCTATCGCCCCTGCCGCCAAACTCGTCGTTCGCGGTGCCTCGCAATTCGTTCAGGCGGGTCGCGATTTCGCTAGCTATTTGACCAAACAGAGCGACTCGCCCATCGAAGCCCAAAACGCATCGGCGGCTTCCGATCATTCGATTTCTAGCTTCGATCAGCTTTTGCAGCCGCTTCGGCAGTTTCTGCGCGCGCAGGGATTCGATTCGGCTGATCCAATTGCATTGGTCGCCGACGGAACGGGTGATATCCGAGTGGATGCAGACCCCGGGTTAAAGGAAGTGGCAGAGGGGTGGTTGAATCAAAACCCTGAGTGGAGCCAAGCTTGGCAGCGCGAAACCAGCTTTCGGCTATCTCAACTTGGCCCGCCGAACAGTCGCGTCATTTCTTCAATTCGGGAAGAAGGCGATCTTTGCCTTTCCACGCCTGCGCTAAGGCAACAAGTATTGCTCTAGTTCGACTGTCCCCAATCCTTACGGAAGGCATTAATCACATTGATAACACGAAGCGCAAGCGAGTGGTTTTCTTGAGGTTTCGATAGTCAAACCACTC
>JANOAI010000155.1:0-8419 GCA_031411055.1 Pirellulaceae bacterium | reverse complement strand
GCCGAATTGGAATCTAGATTCATTGGGGAGCTTTCCGCAAGTCGCTGATTGGCGCGTTGCGTCGCCGAAGAGGCTGCAGAATTTACCAGCAGCGTGCTATTCGTTGCCTGATAGGCGGATTGCAGTGCGCCCGCCAAACCACTGTTGTAGTCGGAAACAAAGTTAGGAATCGGAATAACCAAATCGCGAACCGGATAGGTAACCGTCTTCTTTTCTTTACGAGAATTATTGATACTGGTCACGTTCAAGACTTCGTTTTTAACCACATAGGTCAGATTTAGCGGCTCCAGAATGAGGTTGAGCGCACTCTTGAGCGAGACGGAAGTCCCGCGTAACGGTAGCGATACTTTCTGATCGGAAGCGATGTTTTCATCGGCTAGTCCACGCGGATCGAGATGGATCGGAACGCCGGTGATATCACTGAGTGTTTGCATCGCTTGAGAAAGTGGGCGACCATCAAACGAGAGTTCCACCTGCTGAGTCAGTTGTTCACGAATCGCCTTCTCGGATGGAGTCATCCGATAGGAATCTTCAGCTCCCAGTCGCTTCGAAATTTTATTGGTCCAAATGCGTTGATCGGGATAGAGCACATTCTTCTCACCGTCAATGGGAACAGAAGCCGCGTCGACATCGGATAAGGCTTTTGTATTCATCTCGCTTTTCGCATCGCGGATGGCAACCTGTTCCTGATAGCGACGCGCAATCGTGGCCTTTCCAAGCATGACGGTGGCAATTTCGGTGTTCGGATTCAACTGCTGAATTTTCTTCGCGATGATCTCCGCTTCCGAATACATCTCTTTCGACATCAGATCGTTGTACTGATCGACCATCGATTGGGTTTCCGAATCGATTTTGGCTTTGGTGGCGGCTTCCAGTTCCATCACATCGACGATCATTTTGTTGCGATCTTGCTGGTCGATCGCTGGTTTGTTCTGCTCGATGTACGCTTGGATGTTCGCAATGACGCGATCAACCATCGCCAGATGTGTCTTGCGCACAGCTCCGTCGACGCTTGATTGTGAAACACGTTGTCGAAGCATTTGAAGGCGATCCAAGGCTCCTTTGGGATCGTCTTGAACCATCTTTTCCGATTCCGCGATTTCCGTGGTCACTTCACGAAACATCTTCTGGCGAGCCAAATTTTGTTCCTGTGATAGTTCTTGGATAGCGGTCACCGGCTCGCCCGCATTTTGCTTGGCCGGCGACTTTGTATTTCCCTGCAATAACGTCAGCTTGTCTTTGAGTTGAGCTCGTACGAGCGGATCGAGATCGCGCTCGTACTTCCAAGCTTCGGCGAACAACTTGATGGCACGCTCGCGTTCATTGTTCGTCAATGCCGCAACGCCGTCGCGGTAGAGCGTTTCGCCGGCGTTACCAGCCTGCGGTGCCCTGGTAGATTCTTGAGCTGCGGCTGGGCGAATCTGGGTAGAGTCTTGTGAAGATTGAAAGACTCCCGTGCTGATCGGGTTCGGTGTCATCCCTTGGCCATTCGCGCTGACAATCGGTACGGTTGCACCGGCCGTGACGACCGACCCCGGGATCGTCGGTGATGTTGTTGCCGTGGGAACGGTAGCTCCAAGTAGCTTGCTGTTTGGAATGGGTTGAAGCGGAGTGCTTGCGTTAGGACCGGCGGTGCCTGACGTGCGAAGCCGTTCGGCGCGATCGATCTCCATGGAAATTTCCCAAGGACGGAGCTGTCCTTTCGAGAATGCCGAATCGGGGACCCGCAGGGCGTTGGCTTTGTCGATGAACGATTTGGCCCCTTGGATATCGCCACGCGTAAGTGCGAGCTTGGCCTGCGTCGTGAGATTGACGGCTTGATCGCGAAGCGGATTGGCCGGAACCGAGCCAGAAACGATCGGAGGCAAGGTCGCCGCGGTAGTCGTCGCTCCTGGCACACTTGGCGGATTCGTAGGCGTGGGAGCGGACGGAGCCGGGTTGCTGACGGTCGCCGGCATCGTCGGAGGTGCGACTAGCTGGGCGTCGACGAAGCTTGGTGACATTCCGACGATCAAGCTGCTAGATGTGATAGCAAGCCCCGATATTCTTCCGGCCATAGCCGACAAGAATCGCAACTTTTTGTTTGTATTCAACGCGACGCTCCTTCTTCGCAATATCGGAAAGCTGGTCGAATGGAAAAGCGACCTCGCTCATGAACAACCGTCCAAGCATCTCGCATCGTGCTTCGCTTGAAAGTTGTCCTCACTCAATCGATGAATGAATCGCCAAGGAGTTACGAATATTCCTGGGTCAGCGTCAAGCCCATTCGCTACTTCGAGAAAACATTCAGGTTTGGATTCTTGGAAGTCGATCCCCCAATTTCCCCACCTTGCCGAGGTTCAGTTTTTAAAACAAACATCTGAACATAAGGCCACTATGTGTGATCGAATGCGTTTGCCACTTCCAACCAACTCTACGATTTCGCTTCGCGCGCAGCGGGAAACATGGTATTTTCTTCGACCCTTCAGTTTTTTCAACAAAATCGGACCGATATCAAATGACAAAACCAAGACGTAAGCTCAAGAAAGCCAACCACGGAGCCCGCGCTGCCAACAGCAAAGCTCGAAAAGCCAAGCGGAAGATGGTTCGGACCTAGTAATCCGTCGTTTCTTCGCAGCTCATGAAGGCTCAGTTGTGTCTTTAAAAGACCATATCATTGACCCCGCCACGTTGGACGTTTCGAAAGTTCTTGCGGATATCAACGAGATTCGTCGTTGGAATCCGCAGCGCCACGAAATGGAACAGCTGACGGCGATTGTCTATGAGGATCCCGTCAAGAACATCTGTGTTGGATACAAAGATTTGACCCAGGACGAGTTCTGGGTTCGTGGACACATGCCCGGGCTCCCTTTGATGCCTGGCGTCGTCATGTTGGAATCGGTAGCTCAAGTCTGCTGTTATTTTGCCCACAAATACGATCTTTTGGGTACGACCATGGTTGGTTTTGGAGGCCTCGAAGATATCCGCTTTCGCGATCCCGTCTTGCCCGGCGATCGGTTGGTCGTGATGTGCGAACTCCTCAAGGCCCGTCGCAATCGAATTATCGTCTGTCGATTCCAAGGTTTTGTTGGAACGAATCTCGTACTGGAAGGGATCCTGAAAGGTATTCCAATTCCGGTTGGAGCCTTAGCTTCTTTGCATGAAAAACGCAAAAACCAAGAATAGCCACGACATCATGTTCACGACACAATCGAACGCAGCCAAGACCGGTCACAGCCTTTCGAGGGCGTTATATCTGTCGATCTGTCTTAGTCCGATGTTCGTTGCTTCTCCGGTTCATGGGCATCCGGGCCATGAATTCCTCCCAGTCGAAAGCCAATCAGCTTTGCACTACTTTTTCGAACCAGTCCATCTCGCTCCCGCGTTGGCTATTGGATTCGCCTTATCGATTGCGATCGTTGTTTCGCGACGGTTTTTAAGACAGCGACGTTCTGTATCGCGATGAGCCGCTCGATGCACCACCGCCACGATTTCGGACACCATCGAAGGCGACGGCGACGGCCCACGACCCCCGGTACGGCCCCAGGGACAATCTCGCTTGATCCCAACGCAAAAGAAACAACGATCAAACTGATCGCCTTCAATCAACAGTCGCTCATTGAACGGACGATTGAAAAACCTGTAGAGGTCATCGAAGTCATCCGACAGTTTCCCGCCGTTTGGATCGACGTGACAGGGCTTAAAGATATCGAACGGATCCGCAGCTTAGGCGAATTGCTGGGACTTCACCCGCTGGCAATGGAGGATGTAGTTAACGTCCATCAACGCGCCAAACTTGACTCATTCGATAAGTATATGTTTCTTGTAGCGCGGATGATCGATGGTGAGGACACCGGCGATAGCGAACAGATTAGCTTTTTTCTCTTACCTGGCGTATTGATTTCGTTCCAGGAACGTCCCGGCGATTGCTGGGAACCAGTCCGTAATCGCTTACGTCAGCGGCGAGGCAAGGTATGCACTCTGGGCCCAGACTACCTACTCTATGCATTGCTGGACGCGATCATCGACAGTTACTTCCCGGTGATGGATCGGCTTAGCGAGCAGGTCGATGCAATCGAAGACGAAATCATCGCGAAACCCCATCCTGACCTGATTCGTCGCGTTCACCAATTGCGTGGACAACTGCTCAATCTACGGCGAGTCATTCGCCCCCATCGCGAAATGATCAACGAATTGAGTCACGAAGGAAGTGCTCTTATTTCAAGCGAAACTCACGTCTTTGTTCGCGATTGCTATGATCACGTCGTTCAGGTCATCGATACGGTTGATACCTATCGCGAACTTACCTCGGATCTACGAGACTTTTACCTTTCGACCGTCAACAACTCGATGAATGAAGTGATGAAATTGCTCACCATCATTTCTACGATTTTCATCCCACTGTCGTTCGTTGCCGGGGTATACGGAATGAATTTTGACACGAATTCGCCCTGGAATATGCCTGAGCTCAAGTGGATGTATGGCTATCCCTTTGCCCTTGGATTAATGCTGACGGTCGGGCTATTCTTGCTTTGGATGTTTCGACGTCGGCATTGGATCTGATTTCATTTTCCGGTTGACGCCAAGTGGGCACCCCTTTTATTGATTACACAACAAACAATTCCAATTTCATAGCTTCAAGGAAAATTCATCGATGCAATGCTCGCTTGTTCTTTTAAAACCTGACTGTGTTCAACGTCGACTCATGGGCGAAGTAATCAGTCGCTTTGAAGCCAAAGGGCTCAACATTATCGGTATGCGTATGCTGCGGGTCTCACCGGCATTGGCAAAAGAGCATTACGCCGAGCATGTCAGCAAGCCATTCTATCCAGCGCTCGAAAGCTTTATCACTTCGGCTCCAATTGTGGCCTTGGCCGTTGAAGGCCTCGAAGCCATTCGTGTCGTGCGAGAAATGCTAGGAGCGACAAACGGATTGAAAGCTGCTCCAGGGACTATTCGCGGCGACTTGAGCTCTTCGCGTCAGATGAACTTGGTTCACGCTTCGGATTCGGAAGAATCGGCAGCGCGCGAACTCAAGCTCTATTTTGCCGCCGATCAGATTTGCGGGTACGTCCCAACACTTGTGGGAAGCTTCAAGTCCGACGACGAGTCGTAAAAGCCTGCAGAGCTTAACACGGTGCGTGGCAGGATGTTCAAATGGAAATGAACGTTGCCCGTCGTCCATCGCGCCGTGACGGTTCCGTCCCTGCTACGCCAATTCAGCCACAAACATTTTCGATCGACGAATACCCAGATCGAAAATTAGTTCGGCCGGCGACTTCGTAGCGCGATGACGCCAATGGCGAGGGAGGTGAACCCAAAAATTCCCCATTGCGTGAGCGACATGTGTTCGACGCTGTAGGAGATCCGGCTTCCGGTACCTGCGAGGATGCTCCAAATTCCATTGATGACGAATTGCATGATCGTATTCGAATCCACTAATGACCTAAGAAAGGGCCTGGGCGCTCGGTGAACGGTCCCAGAAACAGATAGGCTTTTTCCTGGGGCTCGGTCCGTCTCGAGGCGGCCGAATCGACGAATGTTCGGGCTTTCCGTACCGATTAGCGCGATCGAAACGAATTTGCCGACCGACGAAAGCCCTTGCGGGCGACCACGACAGGGGTATACTACGATCCCAACGTGGAGGCGACCGATTGGGCGTTTATTTCCGATCTGGCCATTCCGGCTCGATTGTTGATTGCCAGCGGTCGAAAAGCGTATAGCGAGGGGTCGTAGCTCAATTGGTTAGAGCACCGGACTGTCGATCCGGAGGTTGCGGGTTCGAGCCCCGTCGACCTCGCTGAATAAAAACCCTGTGTTTTCCTTAGTTTTCTCTGGGAAATGCGGGGTTTTTTCGTTGCTGGATCGACCACGACCTGCTGTCTCTAATGGCAAGGTTTCGCACCTACCACGCACCGAATCGCACCCTGACTGCTGTTGAAATTGCTGTGGGTGTGCTGTGCCTGTTTTTCGTAAATCAAGCGGTAGGGTGAATGCACCGCGAATTCTTTCGATGGCGGCTGCCTCACTTCCCGGAAACAAATGCCCGTAACGATCCATCGTTAAGCGAATGTCCGAATGACGCATGATGCTTTGAACCGTTTTGACGTCGGCCCCGGATTGGATCAACCAAGAGGCTGTGGTGTGCCGCAATGAGTGAAAGTCGAGTCGCTCCCCGTCCGAGTCTACTGGGCGTAGAAAGTCGCTAGCATCACGTTCTATGCGTTCTTGTGAGTCCTGAAATGTATTCAACCAAGCTAGCCTTGCTTGCGCCATATCAGCACGCAACATATCGGCCACTTCGTATTTGACTGGCATCGCAAAGACGGTCGCCCCGGCTAACTTCTTACCAACTAGGTTTTGGAGTTCGCTCGCTAGCTCTGGCTGAATGTACTGTCGGCCAAGCTTCCCGTTCTTCGTTCCTCCTGGTTTTGCGACGACAAATGGATTCGAATCGGTAAGGTTTAACTTGCCTCGCGTCAACGATCTTAACTCGTTCGATCGAAGTCCCGTTTGTATTGCAGTTGAATATAGCAAAGCCCGAGCAATACCCGTCATTCCAAATTGCTCTGGGCTCTGCCTTGTGGTGGAGTCGAGCCATTTCCATTCATCGTGTGATAGAAAACGACGAACGCGTCTCTGATCGTCTTCTACCGATGGCTTAGAAACGGTTGCGAGTGGGTCGCTGGCAAGCTTGCCATTCTTAACCATCCATCGCGTGAAACCTTTGATCGATTGCAAGTGAGATGCAATGGTCCTGGCTGCCTTCCCGTCCTTCCGCAATCCGGAAGCGTAATTGTTTACACGGTCCGCTGTGATGTCTTTGAGGGTTTTGAAGCCCATCTTCTCAATTGCGTTGCGGGTGTCGTCGATATGTTGCTGCTTGCTGGTCGCTGCCATTGCGCTACCGTAGTCGTCGAGATGGACTTTTAAAGGCATAGTGGCAATCGCTTCGAAGTTCTCCAAAGTAACATCCACAAGTCCGCCGCGTCTTTGTGCGGCTTCATCTTCAAGCTTGTTTGCTAGGCGAATTGCCGTCGACTTGCATGTCGTGCCACTGCTTTTTGTTCGCCGCTTGCCCGTATGGTCGAACCAATCGATTTGGTATCGTCCCACGCCGTTACGTTTGTAGATTGTCGCCATTTCCCATAATCTCCGTTCTGGAAGTTAAGCATTCAGCGGGGCACGTTAAACATGGTCCGTGTTGTGTTGTCATCGGCTCTCATGAGACAGCTCAATTTAGTAGGAGGATGTTTCGAATGTCATCGTGTTGGAAATCGCCAACGACCCCCATGTCAAACATTTCCGCCCGGTTGTTCCAATCTCGATCGTTTTCATGCGAATTGGGATCATAGGCATCGTCCTGGATGACTTCCAACGATGTGGCCAGTCGCCCGTGTACTGAGCGATAGCGCCCAAGTCGACGGGGTCACGGATCAGGCCGGCCCTGGCAACTTGAATTGCCCGCCGAAAGAATTCGACCGCCCGTCGTTTGGACTCGGCTTGGCTCGCATACTCGCCAACGAGCATTTCGCCATCGTTTAAGCCCAGATTCGGGCTGACATGAGATTCGGTTTTAGGTACTCTCGACATCGTTCAAACTCCTTCAGTGAGTTAGGACCACGGCTTCGGATGTTAGCGCATCGCGAAGCCTTTTTTGTTTATCGACTGAATCATCCTATGGTATTGACCAAAACGGTCAATACTATGAATCAGGGAAAACGGTTCTAGGCTTGATGCCAAGTACCTTGGCTATAGCGGGAATAGCATTCAGCGATGGTTCTCGTCCGGCTTCCATTCGGTAGTAGTTCCGTTTTGGGCATTCATATCCGGCCTCAGTAATCGCTTGGGCCATTTCTTCGCCGGTCAGGCCAGCTTTCTCGCGAAGTGATCGCAGCCTAGCCGCAAACCTTCCAGCGTAGGTAGATTCATCAACGGGTATTGGTGGTCGTCCCATAAAGTTAGCTTTCTTAGTATTGAGTTCCGTTGAAGTTTTGGGATTCGATTCATCTTGTAGAAACGAGCTGGTACTTTCGGTCAAGTGCCATTGTCGGATCTATTTAGACTTTCGGTTTGAGGCCTTTGGCGCTGGGTTAGACGCTACCGGAACCAGGATAAGGCGATCAATGCCGGAAGTGTGTTGCGTCTCGCATTGGGTTATTCTTCCATGGTTTAAATAGTATTCATCAGGGGACGGCATACGGTACTCCCCGGAATACTCTAAACCGCTTGGGGGAACCGGAAGGAGAATCTCCGCCTTGGCCATTAGTCCAACGGCACTCGATTGAAGTTGTACGCGTGTCTTCTCCAAGTGGCCAATCCTAGAGCAATGCCTGGACTGCCGTAGCGTTGGAACGTTCATTTGAGATATGTTGATTTCATTCAAGGAGGAATGAAATGAATGCATATTCAATGGATTTGCGTGAACGTGTGCTCGACG
>JANOAI010000154.1:0-12826 GCA_031411055.1 Pirellulaceae bacterium | reverse complement strand
ATAAGCCAGACTCCATTCGGGCTGAATCGTTTTCAGTTTGAGAATTGGGGGAGTCTGGCTTATCTCATTTATGCTCATTTGCTTGCAAACCCAATTGTTTCCGCTTTCAAAATCCGCTACGGCGTTGCCTTGCGGGAGGGTCGAGCGCAGCGAGGGGAGGGCAACGGTTACTAACGCGACTCGCATCCTTCCCGAAGCCTCGTCCCTCGGCTTCGACCGTCCCAAGAGGAGAGTGAAGTTTGAATTGGTGAAAGATGTGTAGCGACCAATGGCTACTTGGGCGCAGGATATGCGACATTCAGGTGCGATCGCTTTCAACTTCACATCCCTTTGCAGTCTTCTTCCTCGTTGACTTTTCGTTGCAAAGGCATCAAAATAGAGTTTGAGCGTCGATTTCGATTCCCGCCTGATTCGACGCTCACGAACCGATTTTGAACCGGCTAGCTCTCCAGCATTATTCATTAGGATGATGGCTGCTCCTCCGGAAGATGCCCGAGGATTTTCTGATGGTTGTTCGCGTAAGCTCATCTGCGTTTCTTTGCTTCGTATTGGTGATTGAAGCTGTTGCGGCCGATCTTGAATTCAGTCGCGATGTGAAACCGTTGCTTGCGGAGCACTGCATTAAATGCCATGGCCCCGACAAAGCGGAAGGTGGACTGGATTTGAGCCAACGCGAGTCGGCTCTAAAGAAGACCGATAGCGGTGAAATCGCAATCGTCCCAGGCAAGGTAAACGAAAGCCAGCTCATCGCGCGTATTGCTTCGAACGATCCGGATGTTCGCATGCCTCCTGGCGAAGAGAAGCCACTGAAGGCATCCGAGATTGCGACGCTATGGAAATGGATTGAATCGGGGGCCGAATACCAAACACATTGGTCGTTTCGACCCTTAGTGGCTCCCGTTGTTCCGGCTGTCAGCGATCCGAAGTGGATCAAAAATCCGATCGACGCTTTTGTTTTAGCGAAACTTGACTCGCATTCCGTAAAACCGTCGCCCGAGGCAAGGCCGCATCAGCTGATCCGTCGGCTGTACCTCGATTTGATTGGCTTAGTTCCAACGCCGGAACAGGTTCAAGCCTTCGAGCAAGCTTATCAACTCGATGCCGACAGTCCTTCGAAAGCCGATGCCGCGTATTCAAAGCTAGTCGACGATTTGTTGGCGTCAGAGCATTTTGGAGAAAGATGGGGGCGGCATTGGCTTGATCTTGCTCGGTACGCCGATAGCGATGGTTATGAGAAAGATCGACCGCGACCAGATGCCTACGTATACCGAGACTGGGTGATCCATGCTTTCAATGACAATATGCCCTTTGATCAATTCACGATTGAACAACTAGCAGGTGATCTCATCCCGAACGCAACGCCAAGTCAACGAATTGCGACGGCCTTCAACCGCCAGACCTTAACGAATACGGAAGGCGGGACCGATCAAGAGGAGTTTCGAGTCGCTGCGACCTTCGATCGGACGGATACGCTTGGTTCGGTTTGGCTAGGATTGACTGTCGGTTGTGCTAAGTGTCATACACACAAGTACGATCCGATTCCGCACACCGATTACTATCGCCTTTTCGCCTTCTTTAACGAAGCCGACGAATTCGTCGAAAAAATCCCGACTGGCTTCGAAGAAAAGCCGGACTTGTTGGGAGAGCTACTTCCGTTGGAACAGGATCTTCAAAAACACTATCAATCGATCTACGCCGACGAACAGCGATGGGAAGCTGAACAACGTGAACTTGTTGAAAAGGGAACCAATACCCCGCTCAAGATTGAGGAACTTGAACTTGAAGCGACCGCCAGTTCAAGAAGCGGGTTGGTTTTCACGAAGCAGGAAGATGGAGCGATTCTTGTATCACCTGATTCCGAAAAGAAGGACGCTGTTCCCACTACCGATACGTATTCGATTGTCTTAGACGGACTGCCGGAAAACTTCAGTGGCTTTCGAATCGAAGCGGCACCTGACAAAGGTGTCGAGAAGAGTCGAGCGGGTCTTTCTAAGAACGGGAACTTCGTTATCTCGCGAGTGTCAGCCGAAATTGTCGATGCGCAAGGGAAAATGATCCGAGCGATGCCGCTTCAAAATGCCGAAGCCAGTTTTGAACAAACGGGTTTTAAAGCCACTGATGCTTTAGCAAAAAAAACGAATTCAAAAAAAGGATGGGCCATCGCACCGCGATTGACGCAAGCGAATTGGTGGCAGGCACGAACCGATTCAGCAATCACACTCAAATCGAACGAACGAGTTCGATTAGTCATCGATCAAGCCTTTGGGGACCAGCACTTACTTGGTCGTTTTCGGATCCGCGTTTTGACGGGCGATACACGCGATTTGCATTTGACGAAAGAGATCATCAACGCATTGAAGATGTATCCTGAGAAGCGAATTAATGACACTCGAGACACGCTCTTCAATTTTTACGCCAAGCAGGATCCTATCGCTCAAGATTTGATTGCCAAGATTGAAGCCGTTCATAAGAAGGCGCAATCGCATGTGATGCCTGTCCGCATGTTGTCTACTTCGCGAAAAGACCGCCCGACGTTCCGTTTTGATCGCGGTGATTTTCTATCGCCAGCCGAGCAAGTGCAGCCAGGAACCCTACAAGTACTACCGAAACTGCATGCGGATGGTCAAAAAGCCACGCGTCTTGATTTGGCACGTTGGCTGGTTGGCAAAGAAAATTCGCTAACACCGCGTGTCATCGCGAATCAATTTTGGATGCGATTGTTCGGAGCAGGCCTGGTTCGATCGGTCGGTGACTTTGGCGTTCGCGGTGAAGTTCCTTCGCATCCCGAACTTTTGGATTGGCTTGCAAAAACCTATCGGGATGATTTGAACTGGAACACGAAGGCTTACATCAAGACCATTGTCATGTCGAATACCTATCGACAAGCTTCCACGCATCGTCCTGAAATGGTTGAACGCGATGCGCTCAATCAATGGTTGTCGCGTCAGAATCGGTTACGAGTCGAAGCCGAACTCGTTCGTGACTTGGCGTTGCAAGTTTCCGGGTTGCTCTCTCCCAAGACTGGCGGGCCAAGTGTCTTTCCCCCTATGCCACCTGAACTCGCCAAGTTGAGTTACGCCAACAACTTTTCGTGGACCGACAGCAAAGGCGAAGATCGTTATCGCCGGGGAATGTATACCTTTTTCAAACGAACCCTCCCGCATCCGACGTTGATGACATTTGATTGCCCCGATGCCAATTTAACGTGCGTCAATCGTGGCGTTTCGAATACGCCACTCCAGGCTTTGGCTTTACTCAACAACGAATCGTTCCTGGAAGCGTCGCAGGCACTCGCAAAAGGGCTTCTTGTGAAGAAATACGCCGACGATACTGCGCGGCTTAGCAACGCTATTCGAACTTGTTTGACGCGAGAGCCGCAGGAAGAGGAACTCGAACGCCTTGAAAGTCTGCTCGACCACGCTCGAGATTACTACCGCGATAACCCGGAAGAAGTCGAAGCGTTCGTAGGCGAGCATACGGTTCCGAGCGTTCCCAATGCCGAGGTCGCATCGTGGATTGCGACGGTCCGTGTGCTCATCAATCTCGACGAATTTATAACGAGAGAATAAATGAATCATCGTGGTAAACTCGACATGCAACCATGGTTGCTTCAACAAACACAGCAGCAAACGCGGCGTTATTTTCTTGGTAATGCGGGCTACGGGATCGGTGCGACGGCTTTGGCTGGGCTGATGCACCGCGATGGCCTCGCCGAGACAGATAAGGAAGTTGAAGCCAATGCCTTTGCGAATCCGTTAGCTCCGAAGCAACCTCATTTTGCTCCGAAGGCGAAACGCTGCATCTTTATCTTTCTCGAAGGGGCTCCTAGCCAGATCGATCTTTACGATCCCAAACCGAAGCTGAACGAACTCAACGGGCAACCCTTGCCGGAATCGATGACAGACAAAGTTCGTTTTGCCTTCATCAAGAAAGAATCAGCGGTCTTGCTTGGTTCAAAGCGTACCTTCCAAAAGTACGGTCAGTGTGGAATGGAGTTTAGCGATATTCTACCGAACATTGCTAGCTGTGCCGACGACATTTTAATGGTACGGTCGATGCACACCGATCAATTCAACCATCATCCGGCCCAGTTAACGCTGCTTGCTGGCCGTCCGTTTTTTGGACTTCCAACAATGGGGTCCTGGTTAACGTACGGACTTGGAAGTGAATCGCAGGACTTGCCTGGTTACGTGGTGCTTTCGGCTGGTCGAGGGACGAGCGGTGGGGCTTCGCTTTGGTCGAGCGGCTTTTTGCCATCCATGTATTCCGGTGTCATGTTTCGCAATCAAGGCGATCCGGTTTTGAATCTCGCGAATCCGGCTGGTTTGCCAAGTGAATTGCAGCGCGAAGCTTTAGATGTCGCAGCGGCAATGAATACTTCGCGGTTGCGGGATATGCACGACCCAGAAATTAGTAGCCGGATTGCCGCCTACGAATTGGCTTTTCGGATGCAAAGCTCCGCCCCCGAACTTATCGACCTGTCCGGTGAATCCCAAGCAACCCTTGAAGCGTACGGTGTACATCGCGAAGACCCGCCGATTAAAGCCGATCGCGGTGGAGGCAAGGATCAATACCGTCAGTATGCAACCAATTGTCTTTTAGCGAGAAGGCTCATTGAACGCGGCGTCCGATTCGTGAGCCTCTTCCATGCATCGTGGGACCATCATTCCAATATCGACACCGAGTTGCCGCACAATTGTGGCATGGCTGATCAGCCTGTGGCCGCGCTTCTCAAAGATTTAAAACAACGCGGGCTACTCGACGAAACGCTTGTTATCTTTGCGGGCGAGTTTGGACGAACGCCGCTGGGTGAAAATCGCCAAGGTTTCAAAACCGTTACTGGTCGCGATCATCATCCGTTTGCCTTTTCGCTTTGGATGGCCGGCGGCGGCGTGAAGGGGGGAATGACCTACGGTGCGACGGATGAAATCGGATGGTCGATCACCGAAAAACCGGTCCATATGAATGATTTCCATGCCACGATCTTGAAACTTTTTGGCTACGATCACCTCAAGTTCACCGTTCGACATCAGGGCCTGGACGCACGTCTAACTGGTGTCGCAGGCAACGTTATTGACGAGTGGATTGCTTGATTCATTAGCTTTTTTGCATTGTTGGACCTTGTTGATTTCCTGTTTACACTAGGTTTTGTTTCTAAAGTCGTCCTTCGCTCGGCGAAAGATCGGAAAAGACAGAACTTTCGCGGAGCGAGAATCGACTATTGGATCGTTTAGAAACAGAGCCTCATTTTCCTGCCAACCAAATTCAAAAACTGCGAGTCTTTCCGTTTCATGTATTCCTTCCTAACCCGATGCATCGCCTTTTGCATAGTTCCTTTCTGCGCGGTTCATTCCGTCGAGAAGATTGAATTCAATCGCGATGTCCGGCCGATTCTTTCGGACAATTGTTTCTATTGTCATGGGCCGGATCAGAATCATCGTGAAGGGGATCTTCGCTTAGATGTTCGTGCCGAAGCGGTCGATCGTGCTTTTGTTGCTGGTAAGCCCAATGAAAGCGTCTTGATTGAGCGGATTCTTTCCGAAGATGCCGAATTGGTCATGCCACCGCTGAGTTCGCATAAGAAGCTAACGGCCAAACAAAAAGACATACTCCGGCAATGGATCGAGCAAGGTGCCGAATATAAACTGCACTGGGCTTATGAAAAACCGATGAAGGCTTCAATCCCTGACGATCGAAATGCGATCGATGTATTGATCGAAAACCGGCAAAAGGAATTAGGTTTGAAGCTATCTCCGGAAGCGGATCGACGCACGCTGATTCGGCGATTGTACGCGGACCTTTTAGGTTTGCCGCCGAAACCGGAAGAAATTAGTGCCTTCCAAAACGACCACGCCCCCGACGCGTACATGAAGCTTGTTAATCGCATTCTTGACAATCCGCACTATGGCGAACGGATGGCGATGGGATGGCTTGACGTGGTTCGCTTTGCCGACACGATCGGCTACCACAGCGATACACCGCGAAACGTTTGGCCCTATCGCGATTGGGTTATCAAGAGTTTTAACGCGAACAAACCGTTTGATCGATTTACGACCGAGCAATTGGCTGGAGATTTGCTTCCAGACGGTAACCGAGATACGCGGGTTGCTTCGGCCTTTAATCGGCTACTTTTAACAACGGAAGAAGGTGGGGCCCAGCCCAAAGACTACGAGCAACGCATGTTGACGGATCGGGTTCGTGCAGTTGGAGCGGCCTGGCTTGGTCAAACGATCGGCTGCGCCCAATGTCATGACCATAAATTTGATCCGATCACGATGCGAGATTTTTACTCGCTTGGTGCCTTCTTCGCCGATATTCAGGAACCCAATATTGGGAAGCGCGAAGAAGGGATGTTAGTGGCTAGTCCGGAAGAGGAGGCTAGCCTCGTAAAACTCGATGCGGTTCTCGAGAAGGCCAAGCAGCAGTACGACGCCATCTTGCCCCAGCTTGAAGCTGCGCAGAAACAATGGGAAGCCGACATTCAAACTTACGGGATTGTCCTTCCTGAATTGCGAGCAGGCTCGAAGGCCACCAAAGCTGACATTGCCAAAGCGAAGAAAGTCGTAGAATCGTTGGCCAAGTCAGGCAAAGATCGCAAGAAAGCGGACCTTGATTTGATTCACGAATACTTCGTCGATCGAGGCACGACGCTTTTCAAGAACGAACGAACCGCCTTTGAATCTGCGAAAAAAACTAGGGATAGTCACTATAATTCGCTTCCGAAATGCCTCGTGAGCGTGAGCATTCACGATAAGCGAACGGTTCGGATTTTGCCGCGGGGCAATTGGATGGACGAAACCGGCGAGATCGTGAAACCGGCTCTTCCAAGCTATTTGCCGCAAACTAAGATCGAAGGACGAGATTGGACCCGTCTGGATCTAGCCGAATGGATTGTTTCGCCAGAGAACCCGTTAACCGCTCGAACCTTCATGAATAGACTGTGGAAGCAGTTCTTCGGTATCGGCTTAAGTAAAGTACTGGATGACCTTGGCGCTCAAGGAGAACCACCGGTTAACCCAGTATTGCTCGATTGGTTGGCGTGTGAATTCGTCGATTGTGGTTGGGATATAAAACATATGGTCCGCGTTATTGTGAATAGTGCAGCCTACAAGCAATCGTCAGTCAGTTCCCCAGAATTGATGACTATCGATCCGTATAATCGTGAGTTGGCTCGACAAAGTACATTTCGGCTTGATTCAGAATTGGTTCGTGACCAAGCGTTAGCCGTCTCGGGAATGCTTGTGGAAAAGATTGGCGGGCCGAGCGTGAAGCCGTACCAGCCGGACGGCTATTGGGAGAATCTTAACTTTCCAGTCCGATCGTACCAGGCCGATTCTGGGGAAGCCCAATATCGGCGTGGTTTGTACACTTGGTGGCAGCGAAGTTTTTTGCATCCCAGCATGTTGGCCTTTGACGCACCCAGTCGCGAAGAGTGTTGTGCGGAACGCAATCGATCGAATATTCCTCAGCAGGCGCTAGTGCTTCTGAACGACCCAACATACGTCGAAGCAGCTCGCGTCTTTGCCACCCGAATTCTGATCGAATGTAAAGGTACCGAGCGTGAACGAATTGAGTGGGCTTGGCAGCAGGTCCTGCAGCGCAAGCCAACGGATGAAGAAGGAAATCTCATTCGCAAACTCCTCGTCGAACGTCATGAGGCTTATCAAGCCAGCGCCGCTTCCGCGGACGAACTTTCAAAGGTCGGGCTCCAACCTACTCCGGAATCGATTGATCGCATTGATCTCGCGGCTTGGACACATGTGGCTCGAGTCCTATTGAATCTCCACGAAACCATTACTCGGTCCTAGTTTTCCTATGAGACAGACTGAACAAAGAGTCCTAAGCCGAAAAGCATTTCTTGGACGAGCGTCACAGGGGCTTGGCGCATTGGCGTTGGCCTCTTTAATTCGGCCAACATTGGCAGCGCCGGTTCCGGGCGTTTTCGATTCGCTATCCATTACGCCGAAAGCCAAGCGTGTAATCTGGTTGTCGATGGCGGGTGGGCCGTCGCATCTTGAAACGTTTGATCCGAAACCAAAGCTGGCTGAAATGCATGGCCAGCCGATGCCAGAATCTTTGACCAAGGGGCAGCAACTGGCACAGTTACAAGGTAAGCCACTCAATTGTTTTGGCCCCCAACATCCTTTTGCGAAATTCGGAGAGAATCAAACCGAGATCTGTGCGCTACTCCCCAATATTGGATCGGTTATCGACGACATATGCATTATTCGTTCGATGACCACCGATGCCATTAATCATGATCCAGCCCACATGTTTATGAATACTGGCTCGCAGATCGCAGGCCGTCCCAGTATGGGATCATGGGTTACTTATGGACTTGGCACCGAATCGGCCGATTTGCCCGGGTTCGTTGTGCTGACGTCGCTTGGCAGGGGGGGGCAGAACCAACCCATAGCGGCCCGTCAGTGGAGCAGCGGATTCCTCCCTTCGAAATATCAAGGTGTTCAGCTGCGAGCCAAAGGCGATCCGGTTCTGTACTTGAACAACCCACCGGGCATAGATCGAGCGCGTCAAGAAAGCGACGTGGCAACCATCAATGCTCTGAATCAGCAACATAACCGCCTAGTACATGATCCCGAGATTGCAACCCGGATAGCTCAATATGAAATGGCTTTTCAAATGCAAGCCAGCGTTCCAGATTTGATGGAGATTCGCGGCGAAGGAGAGAAAACCCTGGAACTTTATGGTTGTCAGCCCGGCGACGGTTCGTTCGCATCCAATTGCCTGCTCGCTCGTCGATTGGCAGAACGTGGTGTCCGGTTTATTCAACTGTACCACAAGGACTGGGATCACCATGGCGGGGTCAAGGAAGGCGTTCGTTTAAAAGCAGAAGAGATCGACCGTGCGTGTATGGCGTTGATCACCGACCTTAAACAGCGAGGTCTGTTCGACGATACGTTGATTGTTTGGGCTGGTGAATTTGGTCGAACGCCCATGTCGCAAGGAGGTGATGGTCGCGATCACCACAATAAGGCCATGTCGGTATGGTTAGCGGGGGCTGGTATTCAAGGCGGAAGGGTCTACGGTGCAACAGATGATCTTGGATATGCCGCGATCGAAAACGTGTCGACAGTTCACGATCTCCACGCAACCATGCTGCATCAACTAGGCGTCGACCACAACGCGTTTAGTTATAAATTCCAGGGTTTGGATGCGAAACTTACAGGCGTTGAAGGGGCTAAAGTACTTACCGACATTCTCGCGTGACGAACAAGTTGGTTTCGAGATCGAGAAAATCATGGGACATCAAATCGAATTCATGGATTGCCCGACCTGCGGAAAACGCATGGCTACCACCGCCTCGCTTTGTCGGCATTGCGGCAAAACGCCTGTTGCCGCCCGACGTATCCCGAGCCGATTGATCGCCAACGAGGATTTGGACGACGAAACTGACGATTCCCACATGGCGTTGGATGGAGGGGGCTACGACGGCGATGAGGGTGGGTTCGACTACGATGAATTTATCGAAAACGAGTTCGGTGATCATGCACCTCATGTTCGACCGCGGGGCGTGAAGCTTTGGGTACGGATCACTGCCTGGATACTTCTGATTGCGATTTGCCTATCGTGTTTAACGATCCTTCTTGTGAGATAGTCGCGACTTCCGGTGGCTTCGCCACCGGCATAGGTTGTTCCGGGCCTTCGGCCCTGCGGAGAGCGTACAACTTCAAAACTAGCGACTCAGGCTCACTTAATTCTATACGATGCGTCCATTTACAAGCCCCACTTTGCATAACCCTACTCCTTACTCATTAAGCCTTACTCATTAAATCTTAAAGATCGTTTCGACGTTTCCACGGAGAAGCTGTTTTCCAAGAGCAAGGCACGACTGTTCACTCCATCCGCGAGCGACTGCAAAATCTTCTGCGAGCACACGAGCGAGTATCCGTCGATACATATTGAATTTCGGAAGAATAAACTCCAGTTTGTAGGCATCGCTGTAGTAACCGATTTGCTTTGTTCGCGGGATTGCTTCGAGACGAGCTCGCAAATCGTGTTGAATAATGCTGGGGGTGTTGCTATACCACCAATGTCCATTGGTTACAACATTCGGAAAAATCCAGGCGTAGTCAACTAATTCTTGATTGGTCACCGACGCTAACACCGAAACGGGGAAGACCACATCGGGGAATGCGTTAAACAATTTCGAATACTGAATCAAGGAAACTCGGCTGTCATAGAGATCCTGGCCCTGAAAGACGCCGGTTGGGTAGACTTGGCGATTGACACCAATCATGAGATCAAAGGGCAACTTGAAATCAGAACATCGTTTGGCGAGTGTCCAAAAAACCCATCGCGATATCGTTGCTTTGGCTTCTAAATCGGGATTTGCTTCTCCCGATTTCAGAAGTCGACTGAAGGCGGTTTCGGCATCTGCGTCGGAAACTTCGCTAGGGCAAAAATCCGGCGGAAGCGAGATAGCGCACGCACGCGCTTGGTGCTTTGTGAAATGTTCAAAGAGTTTCGTGATCGCGTTGTTCAAGCTGCTCAAATTGGACGGAGCAATCCCCGTACACTTCGCGAGCCGCGTTTGGACGGAAGACCTGGCGAGATGGAAAACGAGATCATCGGTCCGCAAACAGGGAATGTATCGTTTTAGATCGAAACCGGCCAACGGATCGTCAAAGTCGTTCGTCAAAAAGATACTTTCAACACCGCTGCGTTTGAGGACTTCATCTTCCCAACCCGGTGCAGCACAAATCTTTGCCGATTGATCGTATAAACGTTCCCAGTTGGAAAGATCAATGCGGTCTTCCTTCCAATCGAAAAGGTCACGGCAAAGTTCAAGCATCCACGACCATTGGATGGTGTTATCGAGTGGAGCTATATTTTCGATCAGGCGATGCACTTTTTCCTTTGGCTCGAGTGGCTTTCCATCATAGGGTTCGATCGTCGCCTTCGGCATACCGGCTGAATGAGACAATTCGGTGTAGTAATGGTAGCCAAGCAAATCGGCCAATGATGTGCTCGCGGCAGCCAACGGATTGATATGCGAGTGGGGGTCGATGAGTACTGTTTGCTTGAGTTCCGTGTAAAACTGCTGCGATAGACTGGAAGACATGTTGGATGATTTGATTTGCTATAAGGGAAGGTAATCGACTAAAATGCGAGTCATGCTCGATTTGAGACTAGATAATAATCAACCCAATGGAAATCGGAAATGACGGACGACGAAGGATCCGAAGCCCGTTCGGGACCGACGCCACCACCCGGTCCTCTCTCTTCGTCGGCTTTCTCTGTTGTTGGTTCGACGCTCACAAGCCTAACGCTTATTCTTGCGTTGCTGGTTATGGTCCGTTGTCTTCTCCCGCCGCTGCTTGAATCATCAAGATATTCATGGTTCCGAGGCCAACTGCGGGCTGAACACGAAGCCGCTGGCGAGCAACTTCGCAATGTCTCGCTGGACGGACTTTCCCGCGTTTCCCAGTTGGTTAGCCAGCGAGTCACGCCGAGTGTGGTTCACCTTGACGTCAAGCAGGGCGTGCCATGGAACCATTTGCAACTTAAGGAAAGCGACCCGGACGCGGCCAATTTTGGCGGCCTGCGATTAAATAGTCAGGGAAGCGGGATTCTGGTCGATCGAGAAGGGTACGTTATTACGAACTTTCATGTACTGGATGGTTGCGAATCGGTCGAAATTGTCTTCAGCGATGAATCGCACGACGAAGCTTCCATTGTGGGTGTTGATCGAACACGAGACTTGGCTGTTCTCAAAGTGAAATCCGTTGACTTGCCCGAGATTGAGTGGGGCGATAGCAACGCCGTGGAAGTTGGCTCGCCTGTCTGGGCCTTGGGAAGTCCATTCGGTTTGCATGGCTCCGTTACCTTTGGAATTCTTAGCAGCAAGCATCGTGTGGATCTCGGCGATTCGTTCTCGGAGAAATCAGGTTTCTTCAAGGCCCGGTATAGCGATTTGATGCAAAGCGATGTCGCTCTCAATCCGGGCAATAGCGGCGGTCCACTCGTCAACGGTAAAGGGGAACTGATCGGAGTGAATACCGCCATCCTTGGCGATACTTTTCAAGGTGTGAGCTTTTCAATACCGAGTAACTTAGCCAAACAACTTTATCTACAGATTCGCGAAAAGGCTAAATCTCCCCGAGGTTGGTTGGGAGTTGTTCTTGGAAACGCCAATGCAACGGGAATATCCAAGAGCCCCCCTGGGAACAAAGACAAGCCAAGTCAAGAAGCGACCGGTGCTTTGATCATTGATTACGCGAAGTTCGGACGGTCTCCGGCGCGCGATGCCGGAATGGTACCTGGCGATGTCGTCACGGAAGCAAATGGTCGGGCAATCGTTGATCACAAGCAGTTGATCGATACAATTCAATCGCTCCCCCCCAATTCCCAAGTTGAACTTACCGTTCTTCGTAAGGAGAAACTTAGCAAAATTACGGTTACGCTCGGCGCTCGCTTTATTGAAATCGATCCGAGCGAAAAAATACGAACCCAGTAGGGATTTCTGGAGTCCGGACATCAACCGACTTCCTAGTTCGACTGTCCCAAAATCCTTTAGGAAGCCACAAACTCATTGATAACACGAAGCGCAAGCGAGTGGTTTTTTTGAGGTTTCGATCGCCAAGCCACTCGCTTGCGCTTCGTGTTAGAGGATTTGGGACAGTCGAACTAGCGCTTCTTTACACCATAAAATTAGGGTTGAGCTGAACCCGTTCGACGGACATCCAGTCCGTCGGTGCCAACGTTTTTCGACGGACTGGTAGTACGTCATAACGTAAAAATAAGTCCCACCCACCCAAAAATAAGCTTTGACGAAGCTTTAAACATTTTTTTAGATTTTAGAAAA
>JANOAI010000153.1:0-2141 GCA_031411055.1 Pirellulaceae bacterium | reverse complement strand
AAAGTGCTCGATAGCACTCTTTCTGATGCGATCGCACAAACGATCGGAACTCGGCTGGTACCGTGAAGGTAATCATGAAGTAGGCACATGGCAGGAGTTGGTCGATTTGCTTCTCCAACCACTCTCTGGCCTTGCTGCCTTGGCAACTAGGGCAGTTGCGATTGCCGCAAGCCTTGGGGACTTGATGCTTCATACCACAACTCGAACACTGATAGAGGATCGTTCCAGCTTCAGGTGACCGGCAATAGATCATCGCCATGATGGCTTTGATTTGATCCTGAGGCATCTTCTCGCCGTACTTTTTCAAGTAGGCTAGTCCATAGAGCCGGAAGATGTCATTGATGGTCGTCTTGGTCGAAGTCTCCTCTGTTACAGTAGAAGAACAGCCGCTCATGGCTTCCTCTTCATGAGCAAGTTGATCTTCGCAATCGCGGCTTCTTCTCCGACGGTGGTGACATGCAGGTAGACCATGGTGCTGGTCAGCGATGTATGGCCGAGATACTTTTGAATGAGCCTAAGATTGACGCCAGCTTCGAGGAGATGAGTCGCATAGCAATGTCGCAGAGTGTGGGTACTGATTCCACGTTGATCCCATCTGAGTTGTTCCAGTACGGTCTCGATGACAAGGTGAACCGAGGACGGACTCATAGGTCTTTTGGCTGTCTTGGCTTGTTTGTGATTTCTACCTTCCGCAGGAAAGATCAAAGTCGGATTATGATGGGTCGCGTAATATTCCCTCAACGCCAGTAGCGTCGACTCGGGAAGCGGAACTAATCGATCCTTAGCGCCCTTGCCACGATGGACATGGACAAGCATGCGTTTGGAATCGATATCCGAGACTTCGAGATGGAGAGCCTCCTGGAGCCGCAGTCCCAAGTTATAGACCGTAATGAAGAAGCATAGCATGGACGGCTTCTGGATGACTCGTAAAAGGAGTCGAACTTCGTCGATCGTGATAACGGTCGGTAGTTTCAGCTCGCGTTTGACTCGGAGGAGTCGCAGCGTTGGCCAGTCGCGTGGGCAGGTCAACCTGAAGAAGCCTTTAAGTCCACATTGAGCAACGTTGATGGTACTGCTATCGAAGTTTCTTTCGTTCTTGATAAACAGGAGATACTTCCGGAGATCTTCTTCGGTAGCGGTATCGGGTTGACGCTGAAGAAATTCAGTAAATTTGCGAAGGGCTCTGACGTAAGATTGTTGCGTTTTTTCAGCGAGTCCCTTAAGCTGTAAGTCCTGCTGGAACTTGATAGCGATCGGAGAAAGCGGGTTTTTGTCTTTGGACATAGTGGACATCCTTTGGATGAGCTGTCAGCGACCGCGATGCAGGAAAAGAGCATCGAGAAACAGTCGCCGACGACAAGGAGCCACTGTGTTTCAAAGACGTAACAATGCAACCTCACCAGTTACACACCCGAAAGCGCAAGAGAATCCAGAACTGCCGCGCAGCGGCTTACTTGAACAATCCGATGCATTCAAGCCCGACACGCTGATTTTCCTGATGGATGGTCGCTTGGGTCGGGCTGAATGATCGGTGTCGTTATCCGCTACGGAAGCTGATTTCGTAGACGGTAGCATGACCAACGTTTCCTTGGCTGCTATACTGATGCTAGGAGACATTCAAATGACCGTTGACCAAACAATTCAGACAATTACTAACTTACCGGTTGCCGATCGACTGCTTATTGCCGAGGCGATATGGGATTCGTTTGCGGATTCGGACTTGCCTCCACTGTCGGGTTCCCAACTGGCTGAACTTGATCGACGTATGGCAGCCCATGAGTCAAATCCCTCGACATCGATTTCACGCGAAGAAGTTGAGACTCGATTGCGTGAACTGCGGTGAGCTTTCGATTATGTTTTCGTCCTGAGATTCCTCTTGATCTGGCGTCAGCAGCGATTTGGTACGATGATCAACGAATCGGCTTAGGCGATGAATTTCTGGCCGAGTATAGAGTTACGTTAGATTACTTGATGGAACAGCCGTTGTTGCGAGCGGAGGACAAATGTGGGATGCGTTTCTGGGTGCTGAAACGCTTTCCGTATCGAATCTGCTACTACGTTCGGAACGATGAGATCGTCGTTGCTGCCGTATTTCACGTTCGACGTAATCCAGCAAGGCTAAGAAGTCGCGGATAACAAAG
>JANOAI010000152.1:0-6333 GCA_031411055.1 Pirellulaceae bacterium | reverse complement strand
CACGGCGACCTTTGCGAATCACGGCATTGATGATCATTTTCATACGGGCGAAGGTCTGCCTCAGCTTGTATCCGGCGTCGGTGGTCACAGTGTTCGGGACGTAAAATACCAAGACCCGGCTGGCCTCGATTATCCGTTTGTCGCCGTTGCCTTTGCCGGTCAAACGAATGCCGCTCATCCGATACCAGGTCGCCTAGGCTTTTCTAAAATCGACGTCACGCCGAACTTATTGACAGTGAGCTACGTTGCCGCCGACGATGGAGCCGTCATTGATTCATTCCAGTTGGAAAAGGAAGTTACGCAAACCGCTTCATTTGAGCAGGGATTCAATGGGTATTCCGGAACCACCGATACTTTTCTCCATCAGAACACTCCCACGACCAGTAACGCCACGGCGACCTCGCTCAAAGTGTCCGGTGATGATCCAGTAAGCACTGGCTTGGATGCCCAAACGTTACTGCAGTTCGAAAACATCTTTGGTAGCGGCGCTGGTCAAATTCCGGCAACGGCACGGCTGCGGTCGGCTACATTACAACTCGAAGTAACCGACGGCAGCATCAATAACATGAATCTGCACCGGATGCTTTCGACTTGGTCACCAAACGATACCTGGAGCTCACGGACGAATGGCATTCAAGCCGATGGTGTCGAAGCAATCGTGTCTCCCGACACTTCGTCCGGATCGTCACAAGTCGGCATCCTATCCTTCAACGTACTCGCCAGCCTACAAGCTTGGAAAGTCAACCCTGCGACCAACCATGGCTGGGCTCTTCTACCAACCGGGAACGATGGGGTGGCCTTTCAATCTTCCGAAGGGACCGTCAAGCCGAAATTGATTGTCACTTGGGCCGATGCTTTGACGAACAATCCACCAACCGCCGTCGCCGATTCTGCAATGACGAACGAGAACACCGCCGTCACGATTTCGGTACTCGCCAACGATATCGATTTAGACGGCGATCCGCTTACCGTTCAATCGACCACGACGCCCGCGCACGGTTCGGTCGTGATCAACTCGAATCAAACCGTGACCTATACCCCTATCAATGGCTACTTCGGTATGGATAGCTTTTCGTACACGGCCAGCGACGGCTTCGGCGGCACATCGTCGGCGACAGTCAGTTTAGCCGTCACACATGCCGCCATCTTTCAACAAGGACTGAACGGCTACTCGGGTACCATCGATACCTTTCTTCATCAGAATACCCCGACCGTCAACAATGGCACCGCCCCTTCACTCAAAGTCGATAGCGATGATCCAGCCGGAACCAATTTGGATGCACAAGCCCTTCTCCGATTCGATAATCTATTTGGCAACGGAGCCGGACTGATTCCTTTGAACGCGACGTTGCAATCGGCGACCTTGCAACTGCAAGTCACGAATAATTCAGCGAACAGTGTGAATCTTCATCGCATGCTCGCGAATTGGAGCGATTCGGACACCTGGAATTCGCTCGGAAGTGGCGTTCAGAATAACGGCGTGGAAGCGGTCGCTGCCGTCGATGTATCGACAGGCGCGGTTCCGCTCGGCTTGCTGACACTCAATGTCTTGGCAAGTCTTCAAGCTTGGCAAAGCAACCCTGCCACCAATCGTGGTTGGGTTCTCTTACCCACCGGCAGCGACGGTGTCGATTTCAACTCATCCGAAGGAACAACCAAGCCGCGCCTCGTTGTGACGTATATTTCTCAACCGCCAAGCGTCATCGTGGATCGACGTGTTTTCTATAATCGATCGACGAACCCCTTTTTCGGTGATGGATCGGGAAATCCTGTCAATGCGATTGATGCAACCAAAAACGCATTGCGACCAGGGGAAACGACAACGACTAACGCCAACTACACCAATTACTCGCGTGGCTTAAATGGAATTGTTATTGACCTCACCAACGCTGCCAGATTAAGCGCCATCTCAATCGCGAGTTTTCAATTCGCGACGTGGAGCATTTTCCCAGACGTGACTCCCAGTTTTTTAACGATCAATCCAACGGTGACTGTTTCGACTATCGTTGTTGGCGGACTGAACGGTTCTGATCGTGTGAAGCTTTCGTTTTCTGACAATGCTATCCAGAACGCTTGGTTGCGAGTCACGGTGTTGGCCGATGCGAATACTGGCTTAGCAGCCCACGACGTTTTCTATTTTGGAAATGCTCGGTTTGACGTAACGCCGGCGTCACCGTTCCCATTGAATCCAGTGACGATCAATGCGTTCGATGTGAATGCGGTTCGTGCTCGACAAGGCCAGAACCCAGGAGTCATCTCGAACGTTTTTGACGTCGATCGCAATGGAGTCGTCAACGCCTTCGACACCAATGCCATTCGCGCTGGGCAAGGCGTAACCAGCCTTCGATCCTTCACGGCGCCATCGTCGCTCCAGATTGGTTTAGCTGCTTCAAGAAGCAGTGCCGTGTCGAATAACATCGACTCCATTTATACCGATACGAGTTGGCTAGAGGCCTTTCAAATCGGCAACAACAAGAATCGTCAGCTAAGGCGAGGATAACGAAGGTTGTTCAATGTTTACGAAATGCGATCGCGGCCATCCGGAAAATATCTATGAACTTAACTAAGATTGTATCGATCGGTTTGATCGTCGCTCTAGGCTTAGCTGCTTTCATTGCGTTGTACATTTCAACCAAGAGTCGAACTCCCGCTCGTCGATGGCTGAGTACCGGGATTAAGGCCGTTGACTTGTTCACACCAATTGCACAGGGAAGCGATGTGCTCATCACGGGCGATGCGAAATCAGGAGCTACGGTTCTGGGATCCGAGATTGCCTATCGATACGTTCATCATCCAAGCGAAAAGCTTCGAGTGCTGTTCTATCATGATGAAGGTCTATCGGATATCGAGATTCGTTTAGCGGAGTTAACGGAAGTATTGCCAGCACTGACAGAAAAGCACACCGTTGCAGCTGTCAATGAAGAGATTTTAAATTCGGCCATCAGTAACTCGGACGGAAAACATGTTGTGTTCTTTGTCGCAAGTACAAGTGAACGGTTTCTGAATCTCTTTCGTGAATCGTTGCGGCGATTCCGAGGCGATGAGTCTCTCTCAAAGCAATTGACGACAATTGTCGTTACCGACTCGATCGACTACTCAGATGTCGAGACCAAAATCTTTGTCTTACGACGGATCGCCGTTGAGGGAATCTATCCAGCAATCGACCTTGGACGATCGAGTTCTGCGTCGAACGTGGATACCCAATTATCGATTAAGCAGCAAAAGACGGTCGACGCGGCCAAACAAACCATTATCGAAGTAGTAAACGCACTGCACGAAGGCGCCGTCAAAGACCCAGAATTTGAATACAATCGGGACAGCAACAAACGTCCCTCCTTACAAGCACTTTGTTTTTTGAGTCAGCGCTTCTTCGTTGCTGAACCGTATACTGGAATGAAAGGGCAACTTTCGCCGATCAATACTACCGTTGACAAGCTGTCAGCGATACTCTCCGGAAAATTGCGAGACACGGTTGCAAGTACTCTTTTGTATGCGGAATGATGAGCCGCATTTCTCTGGCCGTTGCTCTATTTTTCAACCACTTCATCGAAACGAGCCGAATAGTCCATTACGCTTCCCGCACCGCTAAAGCCGACAACGGTTTTATCCCAGGTAAGATTCTTCGAAATCAGCCGTCCTGAATCGAGGTCGAAACGGATTTGCCCGTTGCTCATTTGTTGGAGAACTTGAGCCTCGACTTCGGGTTCAGTCAGCGGCGTAAGCGGCTCGGATCGAATGGAGATTGAAGCCACACCCGCACTGACTTTTTCTAGCGTGTAGAGTTCGCGGACTTTCACATTTTTGGGTGTCCCATCCGGACGTCGAATACGAATCTCACGCGAGGTTTCCCACTGATCGCCAATTTGAATGGCTTGTTCGGGCATCGGAATAGTGATGTCCCCCATCCCAAGATTGGCCCCCTGCGCTTCCTCACTTCGACTCACAACTTGACCGGATGGCGAAATCGTGACAGTCGCAATCGGCTTGCCAATCGTCTCGGCGACTTTTGCAAAAATCTCAAGCGGCTGGGTGTCTGTCTTGGAGTTGTAATGGATCTCTTCGCCTTCGCCAATTCTTTGGGACATGTCGACCGAGTCGACTTGATGGACGAACGTCATATCACCATTCGACGCGACTTCGGTTACCGTCCAAACCTTTCGACTCACGGTACGTGACTGACTCGACTGCTCAACATCATTGACCTTCGTGTTTGTTTTCGCCAAATGCGTTACTTCACTGACGATCTTCGTCTTTGGCAACAAGTTGTACCGTAACAAGTATTGTTCGCCGGTCGGCGCGGCCGGAGTAGGCGTTCTCTTTGTCGAGACGACCGTTGTTTTTGACTTCGGGGCTGGCTGCGTAGTAGCTTGCGATGTCACTGGCTTTGCCGCGGGTCTCGCGGCAGGTGTGACCGGATCTGTTCCAGGCTTTGCGGCTGGGGTCGGTTCCGATTTCCGCGGAGTTGTCGTCGCGCCAGAGGATCGCTTGGCGGGAATCGGCGAATTTTGTTGACCCAAGCTGAGAGAGCTCGAGATCGCAATACAAAGACACGCACCGCATATACCGATTCGAAAGCCCATGACTGGCACTCCGCAAGTTACAATGACTTCTGGCCCGCTTCCTACATCGAATGCGTGACCAGGCTGTTAAAGAAGGGGTTCTAGTCAAAATGAAAAGCGCAAGTCCAGAGCGAACAGGAATAGATCCCAGTCGCATTGCTTTTTGTCTTTTGGTCACGACGACGATCGCTTTGCATCGTCAGGTTGCGATACCATCGAAGGAACCGAGCGTATCAGCCAAAGAATTGCCTTGCTTCCGAGCCAAATCGCCGCAAGTTTTAAACGCTAGCATTGAACTTGCGCCAGCGTTCAAGATCGAATTTGTCGGGACAGAGCCATGTGACTTAGATCATCGAAGGTCTACGCAAACAACGTCGCCGGCGGCATTACGAGCAAACAAATGACCATTCGAAAGCACGGGCGAAGTCCAACATTTGCCGGTCAAGATAGACGCTCGAGCAATTGGCTTGAAATTTTCCGATGAGGCATTGGCGATTACGAGTTCACCTTGATCGCTCAAGATGATCAGCTTGTTGGCTGCGGCAATGAAGGACGCTGAACCAAGCCCATCAACGGACCAGCGAACTTCCCCAGTTTTAAAATCGAGGCACTTAAAAAAGCGTTCGCCCGTATCGTTGCCATCGACACCGTAAAGGAATCCATTCAAGAGAATGCTTGAACTCCATTGATTCTGAAATTCTTTAGTCTCCCACAAGATCTGAGCCGAATCCGACGAGATATCGAGCAAAGCAGAGCCTCGATTGTAGCCGGATGAAATGAATAACTTACCGTCGTGAAAAATGGGATCGGATGCGTTGCAACCGAAATTTGTAAGCCATCGCTGTTTCCAAAGTTGTTCGCCCGTTTCGCGATCAATCCCTTGATAGAATTTCCCTGACGCGATAATCAACAAAGGCTTGGTGCCCACTTCAATAGCTAGCGGAGTCATATAGGCCGCTTCGCCTTCTGATTGCCAGACTACTTCACCTGTCATTTTGTCGAGCTTCATTCCCGATTGCCCTACATTCAAGATGAGATGGGAATCGACCACTAGTGGTGAACTGGCAAAGCCCCAGCCAGGTACTTCAACACCCGTTTCTGCCGGAAGATTTTTTGTCCAATGGACTTTGCCTGATTCTAAATCGAGACAGACGAGGTTCCCGGCACGGCTGAGTATGTAGACGCGATCCTCATCAACGGTGGGCGTCGAGGTGGGCCCGCCATCGAAGTTGTTGTCGTCGAGCGGAGCAGGATAATCGTACCGCCAGAGGCGCTTCCCGTTTTCTACCTTGAGACATAAGAGCGAATCCGTGTCATCCTGATTGCCGAGCGACAAAGCTTTGCCTTTCGATATGGCGATCGAAGAGAAACCTGTACCGACGTTGTACCTCCAGCGGATTTTGGGACCGGCTTCTCCCCAATTCGTCGTCCAATCCGTTTCGGTTGAAATTCCATCACGATGAATGCCTCGCCATGTAGGCCAATCTTCAGCATGTAAAACACTTATGGCAATCAGCGGAATCAGCACCGAGATCGCAGTACGGATAACCACGTTTAATCTTTGCATTACAGATAGGATCTTTTGAGCCTGAGTCGCTAGCCAATTTCAAGAATGATAAAGTCGGCTAGCGCCCAATGCCATCTACTTTCCTGACTTCACCCTCCCTTTTGGGAGGGTCGAGGAGGAGGAACGACGACGAGGGGAGGGAATATGGTCACGAAACATTCGAAATCTCACCCTCCCCGCTGGCTCGTACCTCGCCATCGACCCTCC
>JANOAI010000151.1:0-2288 GCA_031411055.1 Pirellulaceae bacterium | reverse complement strand
GTTTCTAAACACGTAGTCGCGTCTCTCCGAGACGCGAAACATCTGCGTGGAGAGACGCAGCTACGTGAAAGCTCGTTTAGAAACTTAGAAACAACGCCTATTACGCAACTCAGACCGACTGGGACGTAATCCAAATTACTGTCCCTCGCGGGTCAAGTTGTCGGCCCCACCAAGAGGATGTTTTAGAAAAGGGAGCTGGCACCTTCCAGAGCATCGTAAAAATCCTTGCTGGCAGTGACGGCAAGATGAACTAGCCCTTCAGTGCAGCGCCGATCTGGTCGATGATCGTTAAGATCTCTTTGGCGTTGGCGAGGGAACCCGCTTCTTTAAGAAACCGTGTGCCAGCTTCCAATGCTGGAAAGCTGATCCCGAAGGAACTGGAAACCACCGCCGCCGGAGCTGCTTTGGCCTTTGCGCTTGCTGCAGAAGAAGCCTTCGGAACAACTCCGTCTTTCTTCATCTTCGCTTTCACGTTGCCAACATCGGTTTGTTTAATCCCGTATTGTGACAACGCGGAAATAATTTCCTTGCCTTTTGCGTTGGGATGAGCATCCAGATAGTCTCGAATACGTTGTGACTTACTAATATCTTTTCCGGCAGCCATGTCGTTGCTCTCGTTGTTGAGGTTTTCTTGAAGTGCGTGGGATTCGCTTTGGATTTGAAGTAATATTTCTTCAGGTACCGAATCCACTAAATCGTTTAAAGTAACGATACGATCGATCGAGGGTCTCATAATCATGTCATTGATAGCCGAAAAACCGGCAAAAATTGATTCGCCCCAAAACTCAAAAAAGAAAGGTCTGAACGTTTCCGCCCAAACCTTTCAAATCATTCTATCAAGCTAGGCCGAGCATTCCAGTCCAAAAGCAGGATGGATTTTTGATATTCACTATCAAAATTTTCAGCTTCTTTATGTTTGCAGGTTAACTAATGGCGAGCTACATATTGGTACTCATGTAGGCCTCCCAATATATGGAAAATCCCAAACCACTCTGTTGCGTTATTGCGCTGTCATTATCCACTACTATATTGATTGGATGGATACTGACCTTTGCGCCAGGATTCCAGTGGACGCCAGAAAAGGTGCCTGAGGGACCGTACGGCAACGACTTCCTTCAAGAGTGGGTAGGCGGGAAAATGCTTCTGCGTGGCGAAGCTGGTCAAGTTTATGATCGATTCGCTTTTGATCGAGTTCAACACGATCCAGCCATAACGGGCTTTCAGTGGTCGAAGTCGACTTATTTTCCCCCAGTGTATCCGCCGCCGCACTACCTCCTTGCAACCAGTATTGCTTGGCTACCCTATCGATATGCGACGTGGCTTTGGATGGGCTTTCTTGGGCTTTGTTTGATCGCCACGTTCGCGGTAAATCAAACCGTTCGAAGTAGTGACGAAGACAAGAGTTCTACGCATCCATTCAACTGGTGGTTCTACGCGTTGATTCCCTGCTATCCGCCGATTTACTATTCGATCTTGATGGGACAGAAGGGAACACTATGGATGCTCCTTATTGCGGCGACATGGGCCTTGCTCCGTCGAAGGTGTTCGCTTTCGGCTGGCCTCGTATTCGGACTTGTGTCCATAAAGCCAACGCTATTCTTTTTGCTTCCGATCGTCTTTCTTCGAAACGGACAGTGGCGATTTTTTATCGGAGCATCCTTCACGACCGTTTTGATCTGGGGCAGCGCCCTTGTTTGCTTACCGTGGAACGTGTGGAGCGGCTTTGCCGAACAACTTGGCATGACCAGTACGTACGCTTCGATTCAGGGCTACCATCTCGACTGGTCCTGCAATTTGATCTCGCTGGCCCATGCCGCAAATATCGCCGATATTGCATTCCTGAAATGGACCCTCGTTCTGCCGCTCTGCATCTATGTCCTGCATTTATGTTTCTCTGATCGCACCATTCGCTTAGATAGCCCAGCCAGCTTGATGAAGATCTTGCTGGCAACAATGCTGCTTAGTCCACATGCATACTTCTATGACCTAGCAATTCTTGCGGTCCCTATTTTCCTGTACGCACGCAGCAACCCCGCTCGATCTGCGATTTATACGGCCGGTATGATCGCCCTCATTGTCACAGCGAAAGATATCCTCGCCTGGACAGGCATTCCCATCATCCCCGTTGCTCTGCTTGGAACTCTGATTGAAATTCATTTCAGCCAGAAGCCAGGGCAATCGCACAAGGTTGACGTGATCGGTTGGCCAAGTATTTGCGTTATGGAGTAGAAGACAAGCCCCTGAGTTGGGGTTGTTTGGAAAATCCTCGTCTTCTGCTGGGAGCCAAC
>JANOAI010000150.1:0-1969 GCA_031411055.1 Pirellulaceae bacterium | reverse complement strand
TCATTTCTGTTCTCTGTATCTCTATGGTTCAGTGGTTACCGCGAAGAAGGGGTCTTTGTCGGAATATGGGTTCCTTCGATACTCTCATTTGGCAACTTGCTTTTAATGAATCGAAATACCAGACAATGACAATCCTCATTTTCCTTTTGGGGTGCATTGCTACTGCTTGTTCCCTTACCGGTGCTATTCTGATCTGCGCTCAAGAAGATCAAGACCGCTCCGATCGACTTGAAACCATCAAACGGAACGCGGCGGACCAGACCGACCCGAGTGGTTAAGCATTCACGTCCTAGTGATTGTGTTAATTGATTATTCCTGACATCTCGAGCACGCAAACATCTGCCGATTGCCTAGCAGCCACGACTGCGTTTTCGATGTGCAGAGAGGGCATTGGCTCTTTCTAGTAGATCCAAAGTCGCTCTTCAGAATTCAACCGACTTAGCGGCTTAACAGTGATTCAACTCGGAAATGGCAACTCGTTCTAAGTTTAATTTACCAACTAAAGTATGCGTAGTTCGCGATCGCCCGTTTTCCTGGAGAAAGAAATGGGAAAAAGATTGGGAGAAGGTTAAGTATTGTAGCGAGCGATGTCGGCGTGTTGGCAGCAAGCACCAAGCAGACGCATCGTGGCCATCTGCTATACTTTGAATTACTTAAGCTGCTGAAGTTTCTTAACGACGGCCTCACCGACACCTTCGGCGCTGACCGGATTTTGTCCCGTGATCAGTAAACCGTCTTCCACCACATGGGAAGAGAATGCCATCCACGCCTTGCCGTACGTGGCTCCCCGCTTCTGCAGTTCTTCTTCGAGGTTATAAGGAACCGCCTGATCTCGACCGGCCTTCACCTCTTCGTTCCAGGAAAAACCGGTTAAGTTCTTTCCGGCAATCAGATAATCGCCGCTGCTCAATTTCACTTCAAGAAGTCCAGCAGGGCCATGGCAAACCGCTGATACGACCTTGACTTCATAGCCACCGATGCGACCAAGCGATTCAGGGTCGTCCGTCGGCGCGAGTTGCTGGAAAACTCGCGTCTAAAGGGCTAAACACGACTTCACTCAAATTCTGACACAAAAACGGGCTGTTAGACAGCAAAACACTCGCAAGTTGCGTAGTCCACGAGGCTCAATCGCTGTAATGGGGGATGTGGAGACATCAGCCAATGCCCGGAGAAATCTGCTGGCGTCCGGGTATCCGCAGCCTCCGCCGTTCGAGACCCAAACCATTCAGTCGTTGCGTTGCCTGTTTTCGATTCGCCCGAGATCCAACGTCCCGTTTTATCCAAGGCGAGAGTCACCTTGGTTGTGTTGGCTGATTTGTATTCGATAGAAATTCTCGGTAGGATCGTCTCTGGTGAGAGTTTCGGCCGTCACCGCAGTATTCTGCTTTTTAGACTATCTCAACTGTATGATGCGCCGAACCACTTCTGCTGAATTCTGCTTCGCGTCATCGAGTAGTTCCTTCATCGACAGCTCAGCAGTTCCACCTGTGTGCTCCAGACGCAAGATCCCAATGTCGGCACTCGGAGGGAACTTTGTTGTCACGATTCCCTTCGCGTCAGATAGCTGTTCATGATCCTGAAGACAATCCAATTCGTTTGGATAATGAAACGTCAGTTTTGCTTTTTCGGCAGGAGTATCATCGAGCAAAAGGACTTTTAGCTCAACGTCAGGCATTGGCTTCAGGCGAACATCGCGCCGGATCGGTTTACTTCGATCCAATTCATCGGGTAGCCGAAATACTTTCGTCTCGTAACCCAACGCGGAGATTCGAATCATCTCCCTGGTGATCTGCGGCGAGATCGGGATGAAATTGTGCTGTGTTTTCGATCCATCGACCAGTCCGAACATCCACCAACGGTCTGTTGTCGGATCCTGATAAAAAATCTCTGACCAGAAGACGATTTCATCGGTCGCGTCATCAACGATGTTGAATTCCAAATCGACGTGAGGCGTCATCGTGAACGTCAC
>JANOAI010000149.1:0-10417 GCA_031411055.1 Pirellulaceae bacterium | reverse complement strand
ATGTACGCCATGTGTACTGGCCATAGCCCTTTCCGTGGCGATAGTATTGCTCACGTGATCAAGCGAGTCACTCAAGATACGCCACGCCCGATCCAAGATCAGAATCCCGAGGTTCCGGCTTGGTTCGCTGATATTATCGCCTGCCTCTTGCAGAAGAGTCCGGAACATCGCTTTCAAACAGCCGAAAGCTTGGTAGCCGTTCTTGAACAACATCTATCGAGGATCCAGCACCCAAGCGAGTCCGGCTCGCATTCGACAATCAATCAACAAATCCCAGCCAGCATTGCTACGGCTACGGAAAGCAATCCGAATGCGACCGGTCAGACCGTGCCAACGGTTGCTGCTGATTCTTTCCATGAAGGATCGCCCCATGTCGTCGCACCTTGGTGGGTGCGTTCCATGAATCAAGTGATGGTCTTCTTCGGGATATTTATTGCGATGCTGCTGCTTGGCATCCTAGCGATAGGCGGCCTCGGATTTTCAGAGATCATTATTTTGGCGTTTGTCGCGCTCGGTTTGAGATGGCTGTGGATCACCCATTTTCGAACAAGATTTCCACGCAAAGTCATGGCCCCGATGAAAACCTCGGCAGCGGAAAACGTGTCCATGCAATTTGGTGCAACAAGCGGCTCGGTCTCTCAAGAGCAAGCGATTCATTACACGAGTATTAGATCGATCGTCAATACTTGGCTAGTGCTGACCTTTGGTGGAGTCAGCCTTTCGTTGCTTCACCGTCCTAGGATGACGCTCGATGCGGACTTAGCGAAAACGTTCAGTCAAGCACTCGAATTCCCGCTCACTTTATTCTGCATGTGGAGCGTATTGATGCTTATCAGCAGATTTTCCCGTACCAACCAAGTCTCGATGCGTACCTGGGCTATGGTAAGCTCTTCCATGTTCGTTGGCTTGGCGTTGGGCTATTTTTGGACCACGTTCTTTCGAATGCTTGGTCCGGGAAACTTTGCGTCGCCATCGACTAGCATGCTGTTGGGGGCAGCTATCCTTCCGTCGATGATTGGCCTCATGTACTGCGGCAACGTTTTTCAGGAACTAACTAAAAATCCGGCACGTCTTCAAGACCTGAAAGGGTTTAATGCTCGGAAGTTGCTAGTACTGACAGCGTCGGCGGTCGTCATCTTGTACTGCGTCCTAGTCGGGATTTACTACTTGCGATCACGTTGGATTCTTACCAACGTTGCGCTCAGAGACATCGCTCCACTACCTGTCGAAGAGGTCCGTCCACAAATCACACTCAAGCATCCCGCATGGGGAAAGATCCGAGATCTATCGATCAATCATGGTTCATCAACCACACTTCAGATAATTTCGCCGACGGCAACGAGAATTCTTTTCAAACCAGAAATGCTCGGAAAGATAATCAATATTTACGGGATTCTTATGGACGGTCGCGAATTCAGTCATGCTTTCCATTTAGAAAAAGTCGACGGCGTTACTGAGATTACCGAACTGGATCTCGGCTTCGAACGGAAAAACCAAGCCTTAGTTGAGGTGGTAGATGATCTACCTGCCGTCCAACTGCGAATGGTTAGCTATCCGACTCAGAAATTCCGTGGTAACGACTTCAGTATCACGCAGCCACCGTTCCACAAAGCGTTGCAACCTGGCGAACATCGTATCGTACTTACATATATCGATGAAGATGATCCGGCCCCGGTTGGAAAGGTAAAATATCACCAGCTCGATTACCGAGTCACTGTACCCGATAAACAACCTCAGAAGCTATCGTTGAAAGAGATCCTTGATGCGCATGGACGCGAATCGAAGACGGACACGCATCCTGAATCGGACTTCAAGCCGCTAAAAAAGGAACAAAATTGAAGGCGGACATTTTAGGACCAATGTTCTATAATGCTCATAGACTTATTTGCCGTTTCTCGACTATCTTTGTTTGAATGTTTGCCCTGTCACCGTTTCAACGAGAGCCAACTAGTTCCTGATGACGGCTGAATTTCAACGCGAAAATTTGCTGCGACTGCCGCTGCCCCTGGCGCAGCTTTATGCACGAGCAAACAATGCCAAAGATGCTCGCTCTCGCCATGATCATACGTTTTATCTGTTCGAGGCGCTGGTTAAGCTGGCCGCGGCACCCGGCATTGCTGCCTATGTGCGGGACGTACGTGCCGGTGCTCCTCGTACCTTGGCACTTGATAAAGCCCTTTTGCCACTCGCGCTCCCTTCGCTCGGGCATTGGGTGTCGATGCTCCGTGAATCGGCTCGGCACTTTGCAAGCCGTTCCGATGCCGCAACGCATCCCATGGGCCATGTCGCCGATCAACTCTCACAACGTCGCCGTGATTGGCCAGCTGTATTGGCTTTGTATCGCCGAATAAAAAATGGCCCTGACGGCGTACCAGCCAACGTAGAAGCCTGCTCATTGCAGGAGCTTATCGATGCGCTCGTGCAGTATCGCAACGCCGTTTTCGGACACGGTGGACCGCGAATGGCCGCTTTTTACGAAAACGAAGTCGGGCCTTTACTCTTTCCCGCCGTGAACGAAGTGCTTGCCGAAGGTCGATTCGAATTTCTCGGTCCGCGTGGCACACGGCTGTTGTATCTTACCGAAATTCGCACGCTCGAAGGCGAGGAAATGGAGCTCGGCGTGCGTGAGCTGGTGGGTCTGCAAGGAGAGCGAACCACGCCAATACGACTTAGTGGGGCTGCCGCGCGGGGCCTGGCGCCACAAAGGGTGCTACTGCTATGGCCAGGGCAAACCACGCCGCTCAGACTTGATCCGTTAGTCGCTTTTCGCGAAGGAGAAATTTCGGATGAACTGCTTTTTCTAAATCGTGAGCGCAATGCGCGGCATGTGGAGTACTTGAGCTATACCACCGGTCGTACGGAACGCGATGCGACAATGTCCGCTAGCCTCGCCGAGCTCTTGAGTGTGGTCTCGGGCCGTACCTTGGGCACTGCGGATCTCGAAAAATTGGCGGCCCAAACATTCAGTGAAACGCCTTCGTTCGAAACGATTCTCGGATCGGAACCCACTGCTGCGACACGCCTGGGCGATTATGAACTCCTTGGCGAGATTGGCCGCGGAGGGATGGGGGTCGTGTATCTGGCCAAGCAGTTGTCGCTTGGCCGGCTGGTGGCGGTGAAGATGTTGCCTGCCGATCTGGCTGGCGACGAGCTGGCACTCGCTCGTTTTCGTAGAGAGATTCGACTGCTCGCTCGATGTGATCATCCTCACATTGTGAAAGTCCTTGCCAGCGGTATGTTTCCCAATGGCCATGCTTACTACGCGATGGAATATGTTCCCGGTTGCAATCTCGAATTCGTTTGGCGAGAAGTGTCGGATGCCGCTGGGAAGGAAGAAGCATCGAGCCTGGGTGCCACGACGTTCGCTCGTGCAGTACTCAACGCGTCACAAAAGCAACGCAGCACACTCAAGCCAGCGAGCGGATTTCGTCTTTCGTCCGAGGGCACCGACAACGGTGCAAGCGATCGGACTGAAAATGGTTCACCTGTTTCGCTGAGTGGCATTGAACTTCGTTTACCTCCACTGCCGGAAGTTCCCTCACTTCCTGATGACCGTGGCGGTTACATTCGGCGCGTGGCTGAGTTAGTTCGTGATGCCGCTAGCGCCGTTCAAGCGATGCACGAACAAGAGCTCATTCATCGCGACATCAAGCCAGCGAATCTCATGCTGACGCCCGATGGCTCCCGAGTCGTCCTGATGGATTTCGGACTAGCGAAGTCGGCGGGCACGCGTGCAGAACTCACGCAGCAAGGTGGCTTCTTGGGGACGTTGCGATATGCAGCCCCGGAACAAATGGCGGCTGCCAAGTTGCGCGTGGGGCCGGCTGCCGACGTGCGCGCGCTGGGCGTTACTTTATGGGAATTGCTCACCCGCCAGCGTGCTTTTGGCGATGCGCAGGACGAAGTCGAGCTCGCTCGTCGCGTTCACGAGGACGATTTGCCTTCGATCAGAACGATTGATCCGCATTGCAGTCGCGATTTGGAAGCCATTGTCGCGCGAGCCACCGAGCGACGCGTATCGGATCGAATTGCTACCGCTGGTGAAATGGCGCAGTATCTCCGACTCTATCTCGATGGAAAGCCAATTTCCATTCGCACACCCTCGGCTAATGAACTATTGTGGCGATGGGTCGGCGAACACAAGCCGTTGGTTTATACAAGTGCCGCGGCCATTGCGAGTGTACTCGCAATCCTCTTTGTCTCGCTCGTTCTGATTATGCGGTCGGAACGTATTGCGAGAGAGACACTCAATGAAAACTTGACATTGGAAATGCAGCGATCGGCGGCTATGGTCACGTCGCTCGAGCAGGCTCCGGCTGAAGCAGTTCCAACGCTTTTGCACGGAATGGAATCGGTCCGCGAAAAGATTAAGCCGACTCTCGAATCGCGTTGGGCGGCTCAGGACGTACCTAACTCGCAACGGGTGCGTCTGGCACTTGCGCTTTTACCTGACGACGAATCTGTTATCGCCTATCTTCAAGAGCAACTTCTGATTGCCCCACCAGCGGATTCAATCATGATTCGCAATGCACTCGTGCTGCACGGCAAAGAATTGGCCGCGTCGTTATGGCAAGCAGTAGAAGCGTCGGACACTCAGCCTGAAAAGCGTCTGAGGGGAGCAGCCGCATTAGCCGAATTCGATCCACAAAATTCGCGATGGAATGAAATTGCCAAGCCTACGGTCGCTGCCATGTTAGCCTCCAATCCTTTCGATTGGCCAATTTGGATCGACGGTCTGAGATCAGCACGCGAGCACCTATTACCAGCGTTGTCGGAAACGTTTCGCGATCGTAGTACTGCGGAACATCGTTACGGCGCCGCCGTGGTCTGTGCCGATTACGCTGCGGATCGCCCCGAAATTCTTGCTGATCTTGCGGTCGATGCCGATCCGCGGCAATTTGAAGTAATGCTTCCGCGCTTGCGGGCGCAGATTGAGTCGGTAGTTCCCATGTTGGAGCGAGAACTTTCGCTTGTCTGTCAGCCCGATTGGGAACCGAAACCGCTTGCTGCTAACATGAAGCCGATTGATGCCAGCACAATCAAAGAAATAGAGCAGTCCGACGGGATGCTGAACGAAAAGTTCGCCTTCTGCGTCTCGCTTCCGCGCGACAGGTTCAAATGGCTCCATGAGGAACTGGTGGCCTCAGGATATAGTCTATCTCGGCTGCGTCCGTATGCGGTCTCTGGTTCAGTTCAAATTGCTGCTACTTGGCTACGCGATGGCCGTGCGGGTGACTATTTGCTCGACGCATCGGCCAAGGAAATTGAAGATCGCGATGATCTTATGCGAGCGAAGGGTTTGCTTCCCGTCGATGTGGCTGGATATCTCGATGTCCTCGGCGAGACGAAGAAAGCTGTAGAGCGCTATGCCGCCGTATGGCAGCCACTGTCTGCCGAAAAAAATGAGCGCAAGCTCGTGGTGGGTGAAACCAAGGAGCCAGCGGTCGATGGCGTCTCGTATCTTGCACTTCAAGAATTTCTTGGTGTCAACGGCAGGTCCCGCTATTGCTCGCTCGTTGATCAGGGCGAACATTTCTCGATTCCGATTTGGAAACGCGATACAGAATCGTATGTTGAAATGCTTCAGCGCACGGCCCATTTTACGCAACAGGATGTGCGCTTAAGCGCGGCCAGCAGCAGCGAAGCCATCCTGCGAGCAACGGCTGGCCTTATCACCCGGTCCAACCAGAAAGACTTCAGTTACCAGTACGCCGCCGTCTTCAGCAATCTTTCCGGCATTGTTTCGACTGAGTTGCATGATCTGACGGCTGCCGACCATGGCAAGCGCGCCAGAGAATTAGCGGCCGATGGATGGCGACCGTCGGCGATTTCGGTTTTGTCGCCATACAAAAAACCGGTGGTCGTTGCGTCTGTGTGGCAGCATCCACTGATAACAGATGAGCAAAAGGACAAGTTTGCTCGCCGTCAGGCTCAAGCGGCTGCCGCGCTGATGTTGCTCGGTCGTCCAGAGAAAACATGGCCTCTGTTTCAACATTCGGCCGAGCCAAGAGCTCGCAGTTGGCTCATCCATTTGTTGGCCATGCTCTCCGTGCCGCCCGATATCATCCTGGATCACCTTAGTCAGGAAACCAACGTCTCGGCCCAGCGCGCTCTATGGCTTGCCGTGGGTGAACTCAGTGAAAAACTCGATGAAGCCATGAGAGTCAAGCTCGTCTCACAGTTGGAAATGGTTTATCGAGAGCACGCCGACAGTGGTCTCCACGCTGCCGCAGAATGGACGCTCCGTCGCCTTGATAGCGATGGCCTCATTGAGACGATTGATCGCGACTTGGCTTCACCAGACCCGGCCGCGAATCGCGCTTGGTATGTGAATCAGCACGGTCAGACGCTCGCTATTTTCCAGGGTCCGATAGAATTTGTGCAAGGTTCGCCCAAGGGTGAATTTGAGCAGGACATTTCGGCCGAGACTCCGATGCGACTACGTATTGGTCGAACTTTTGCAATGGCGACGAAGGAAGTAAATTTAGAGCAGTACCAGGAGTTCGTGGCCGACTATCCAAAGATTCCGATCTTTCTTTTGCAGAAGTATACGCCTGAGCCGCAATGCCCGATCATTTCGCTTACCTGGTTCAACGCAGCCAAGTATTGCCGCTGGCTGAGCGAAAAGGAGGGAATTCCAGAAGAAGAAATGTGTTACCCGCCGGTATCGCAAATTCAAGATGGTATGAAGCTCCCCGCCAACTATTTACAGCGCACTGGCTATCGTCTTCCCACGGAGGCAGAATGGGAATTTGGATGCCGAGCTGGGGCAACGACAAGCCGCTGTTATGGGAGCTCGGAAGAGCTTTTAGGTAAATATTCCCGCTACGTGCACAACTCCAATGATCGGACATGGCCCGTCGGCCGACTCAAGCCAAACGATTTCGGCCTATTTGATATGCATGGCAACATTTGGGAGTGGTGCCACGAGGGAGTGATCGAGCTGCCATCGAAATTGCCGGTAGTGTTCGAAGATCGCGAGGAGGCGAACCTCAAAGTCACGGCTGGTCAGTTCCGAATGGTGCGAGGTGGCTCTTTCGATCGCAACGCCACTCACATTCGCTCAGCCAGTCGGCTACGTTTGCGTACGACCGACGATTACCTCATCGTGGGGCTACGTATTGCGCGGACTCTGCCCGACGTAAAACCATAGATGGACAGCGCCACATTGGACGCAAGAATCGCTCGCAACCTCGTTGGAGTGCAGCCTTTAGAGACCGTCCGGCTTAGAACCATTATATTTGCTGGATATTTGTAACCTCTCCCGCTTGCGGGAGAGGTCGGACGCGGTAGCGGCCGGGAGAGGGTCTTCTCCTGCGCCACGGAAAATGCGGCCCTCTCCCGGGCCTGAGAGCCCGACCTCTCCCTCGAAGACGTGGGAGAGGTAACGCGCAAGCTGGACGGTCTCTTTAGACGCATTTTCCATAGTACATTAAATTGCGGCTAAAGCCTGGACTTCAGCGCACAGTGGCGCTGTCCAATTAGGATTTATTTCCGTAAGGCTGTCTGTTGAAATCAAAAGAGCGATAGAAATCGAACCAATGATTTCTCCCAACGAATCAAAACTTCTTGCTGGCAGAAATTCGCTTACGAGCAACATCGACTTCGAGAATTTTGACTTGGACGACATTGCCAACGGCGACGACTTCGTTGGGGTCTTTGATAAAGGTGTTTGACAATTGCGAAATGTGAATGAGTGCGTCGTGATGGACGCCAACGTCGACGAAAGCGCCGAAGTGCGTGACATTTGTGATAACCCCTTCCACGACCATACCAGCCTTAAGATCCTCAATTGACTTGATCGCGTCAGAAAATTGTGCCGCTCGGAACTCCTGGCGAGGGTCTCGTCCAGGCTTGGCAAGTTCTTCGATGATATCGATCACCGTTGGAAGCCCAAACCGTTCTTCGATAAAATCCTCCGGTTTCAGTTTTTGCGAGAGGGCCGCGTTTCCGACGAGTGACTCGATAGGTACGTTCAGCTTTTTCGCCATCCGTTCGACGAGTCGATACGATTCGGGATGGACGGCCGAGTTGTCCAGCGGCTGTTCGCCGTTACGAATACGTAAGAAACCCGCCGCTTGTTCGAATGCCTTCGCACCCAGTTTTGGTACTTCCGTCAATTGTTGTCGTTTGTTGAACTGACCGTTTGCATCACGATAACTTACGATATTCTCAGCTAGCTTGGGGCCGATGCCCGACACATAAGACAAAAGTGATGCACTTGCGGTATTGAGGTCGACACCGACACTGTTCACACAGGATTCGACGACTCGCTCTAAACACTTACGCAGCTGTGTTTGATTTACATCGTGCTGATACTGACCGACCCCGATCGATTTTGGATCGGTTTTGACCAGTTCGGCCAAAGGATCCTGCAATCGATGAGCAATACTGATAGCGCCGCGAACCGTCACATCCAGATGAGGGTATTCACTTGCGGCCAGTTCGCTCGCCGAATAAATGGAAGCGCCGGATTCGCTCACCATCACTCTTGTTACTTTGAGATCGTGACTTCGAATCAGCTCGGCAATAAAGGCGTCGGTTTCGCGGGAAGCCGTCCCGTTGCCGATCGCGATCATTTCGATCTTATGCTTGGCAATCAGATCCAGCACCGTCTTGCTTGCCGATGAAACATCATTGGTCGGTGGCGTTGGAAAAATCGTGGCGTGCGCAAGATACTTTCCAGTTCCATCAACGACGGCTAACTTGCATCCGGTACGAAACCCGGGGTCGACGCCAAGCGTAACCTTTGGTCCAGCTGGCGGAGCGAGCAGAAGTTCACGTAGATTCTTGCCGAAGACGGCGATGGCTTCTTCATCCGCTCGTTCTTTCAGCATCTGAAAAACAGTCGATTCCGTCGTGGGCATCAAGAGTCGTTCAAAGCAATCCTCGACCGTTTTGAGCAGCTCGCGATGAAACTCAAAGTGGGGGTTCTCGACAAAGTACGACTGAATCTGACCAATAACGCGATCTTTCTCAACCTCAATGCCAACTCGCAAAACACCTTCGTCTTCGCCACGTTTCATCGCCAAGAAACGATGAGATGGAATGCGAGCCACCGCTTCACGAAAGTCGACATACATTTCAAATTTTTCAGCCTCTTCTTTTTTGCCGCGCTTCACCTGAGAAACGACACGACCGTGCTTCCATGATTCTTCATTCAACCAAACGCGTGTTTCGAGATCCTCAGACCACTGCTCGGCGACGATGTCCAATGCTCCCTGTAATGCGGCCTTCTCGTCGGGAACCTCGGCTACCGGACGAACATAGCGCTTGAGCAACATGGTTTTCGAACATCCCAAGTTCGTTTGCTGGAGGAGAATGTCCGCCAGTCCTTGAAGCCCACGCTCACGTGCAATCGTGGCTCGTGTTCGACGCTTGGGTTTAAAGGGGAGATAGATGGCTTCCAAGGTTTGGATATCTCGGCATTCGATGATTTGTTTACGAAGCGCCTCGGTGAGCAAGCCTTGCTCTTCGATCGAGTTGATGACCGTCGATTTGCGAGCGAATAACTCGCGGGCTTTTGCGATAGAGTCCTCGATCGCGCGCAATGCGATTTCGTCGAGTCCGCGAGTGGATTCTTTTCGATAGCGAGCAATAAACGGAATCGTATTGCCAGCGTCCAGCAACTGAATCGCCGCTTCTACTTGGCGTGCTTCGACAGTTAATACCTTCGCGATGTCATCGATTGTTGCCGTCAAGTCAAATTCGGCGGAGGACTTGGTTGCCATTCTTGGTTTTGTTTTCTGCTTTGCGTATTCGAACTCTACTGGCCGCAGTCTACCATTTTTTGGAAAACAATAGCAGCGAGCTCGAAAAGGGGATGCCGCTCTAAGCCCTTGGTTTAGTAAAGAGTTCCGTTCACGAGCAACGCCGTATTTTCCGGTACGCCACAATCAACAACCAAATCCAAACGTTCCTTATCTCTAGCAAGTGCCGCGACCCTACCGGCTGTTGTCCATTGCTTGGTTTCGTATGTTCGCCCATTCGCAAATCAAGCTTGGGCTGAGTTGGCCGCAGCGAATGTCGTCTCTCCCGCTTGCGGGAAAGGCCGGACGCGGTATCGGCCGGGAGACGGTCTTCTCCTGCGCCAAGGAAAATTCGGCCCTCTCCCGGGCCGGAGAGCCCGACCTTTCCCACGAAGACGTGGGAGAGGTAACGCGTAAACTGCACGAGATCGCCAAGCCATCGAATGCGATTCATTGCTTCTGTACCGTCGCATGACCGGCGGGACGTTTATTGGCCTCAAGCTCAGCGGCACGCACGGTTGCTTCGTTCTTCAGTTTTGCAACGATTTCGGGATAGGTGGCAGCGACATCGTTCGCTTCGCCTGGATCACTGGCTAGGTTGTAGAGGCTCGAGACAGGCCCCCCTTTTTTCTTCTTGATTTGAGGATCGTTGGAATTCTTGCTCTTAC
>JANOAI010000148.1:0-4954 GCA_031411055.1 Pirellulaceae bacterium | reverse complement strand
GATCTCGACGCCTCATCGAAATGGTCGGATTGCAACGAGCTCGTCGCCGGCAACTCAAGGAATACTCAAAAGGGATGACGCGCCGTATCGGATTGGCTCAGGCTCTCATCAACGAACCCGAACTCCTCGTTCTCGATGAACCAACGACAGGTTTGGATCCGATTGGTTCACGCGAAATGAAAGATCTTATTCTACGTTTACGCGATCAAGGGAAAACTATTTTGATGTGCTCGCATCAACTTGCCGACGTGCAAGATGTGTGTGATCGAATTGCGATCCTTTATCAGGGAGAGCTCAAGGAGCTGGGACGAGTCGATAGCTTGCTCAAAGTTCAAGATGTTACTGAGATTCATGCCAAAGGCTTGAATGAAGAAGCCAAACGCGAAATTCAAGAAGTCCTTCGACGACATGGAAGTGAGTTGCTCCAAATGGACAATCCCACCATGACGATGGAAGAACTGTTCCTTGACAAGATTCGCGAAAGCGAAGCTCGCCCCGGTATGAAGAGTGGGAGCTAAACGCGATGCAATTGCAAATCCAGGCCGAGCATCTTTGGACCTATTTTGAATGGCTGATTACCCATCATGCTTGGCTTCGCGGCGCAGCCCTTGCAATCACATTGTGCATGCTCGGATTGGTCGTCAGCTATATCGTTGCGATGATTCAATTCGGACCGGGCGAAGGATTTTATGCTGTTGCCAGGGTGATACGGGATTTTTTCGTCCGCGATGTCCCGGGAATGCGATTTGGGCGTTTGATGGCAATTGCGAAGCTTGCCTTTATGGAAGCGATTCGGCGAAAGATTTTCGTAGGCTGCGGAATCTTCGTCGTCATGTTGATGTTCGCAGGTTGGTTTCTTGATCGACGAGCTGAGAATCCAGCCCAGCTTTATATTAGTTTTACGCTGGCGGCCACCAACTTCTTGGTACTCTTGCTAGGTCTGTTTATCAGCACTTTTAGCCTTCCCTCGGATATCAAGAATCGAACGATTTATACGATCACGACAAAGCCGGTTCGCGCAACCGAGATCGTGATCGGCAAAATCATTGGGTTTAGCTTCATTGGCTCGGTCTTGTTAGCCGTGCTTGGAGTTCTCAGCTATGTCTTCGTCGTCCGCGGCTTGCAGCATGGGCATGAAGTAGCCTTTGTTTCTCAAGATGAACGCTCAGGCAAAACAGATAGCACTGCTTTTCATGAGCATACCTTTAAGCTTGATGAACTTGGCCAGGGATACACGGACGAAGTCAAAGGCCATCAACATACGGTAACCGCCCTTCCAGTGAACGGCAAAAAGGTCTACCGAGTTGACAGTCCGAGTGGTCAGCTCAATGCGAGAGTCCCCATCTATGGCAGCTTGACCTATTTCGATCGCGAAGGCAAAGCAGGCCAAGGGATTAATGTGGGGTACATGTCCAATTATCGAAAGTATATTGCAGGTGACTCGCTTTCGAGCGCTAACTGGATTTTCAATGGAGTTCGTGAATCGGATTTCAAGAATGGTCTAGCGCTTGAGCTAAGTTTTGAAACGTTTCGAACGATCAAAGGTGATATTGTCACGCCAGTCCAAGGTTCGATCATTTTTCGCAGTCTCGATCAAACCGTCGAGACTCAGCGGAGAAAGTTTTTTGTCAAAGAGTCGTTGGATAAAATGACGATTCCGACGCAAATGAAGGGTTTTCGCAACAGCCAACCAGCTACCCTCGATTTCTTCAAAGATATCTCGCCAGAAGGTCGATTCGAAGTCATTATTCGCTGCGAAGATTCTCAGCAATACATTGGGATGTCGCCGGCAGATTTGGTTTTGCGAGCTGGTGAAAGATCGTTTGCTTGGAATTTCTTTAAGGGATTCGTGGGGATCTGGCTTCAGATGATTATTGTCATCTCGCTCGGCGTCATGTTCAGCACCTTTCTTTCCGGTCCGGTCGCGATGGTTGCGACGTTGTCGGCGCTTGGTCTTGGTTTTTTTGGAGCCGGGGTCGATAGCTTTTTTGTCGAGGAGTATTCCGGTGGTGGGCCGATTGAATCACTGGTTCGAATCGGGACACAAAAAGGTGTTATGACCGATTTGGATCTGGGAAACGACGCGCTGGAAACGGTTATCAAAAGGATCGACTACACGATTATGTACGGAATCGTGAATCTTAAAACGGCGCTTCCTAACTTCAACAAACTGTCAACTTCAGAATTTGTTGCCTATGGGACGAATATATTTGATGATCTCCTTCTGCGCCATATCACGATTACTATGGGTTATTTCCTGATGTCCAGTTTTATCGGATACTTTTTTGTAAAAACGCGGGAGATGGCAGCATGAATTCAGCAAGTCTCCGTCGAAAGATTTTTTACGTTTTGGCGATCGTTGCATTGCTTATCCCCTTGTTTGTCTTGGGGCAACCATCGGTCCAAAGAAGCACTGCCTCAGGCAAGGCCGGATCGCCAGGCGGCAAGCTGGCTCAGTTGCGCGATCGTTATGATTTTGGTCAATCGAGTTTGGGGAAGCTCGATCCAGCCAGTGAAACGATGCGTCTCGCATCTTTGGGGCTACGAGGGTTAGCGGCGACAATTCTCTGGAATCGGGCTGATTACTTTAAAGAAGAAAAGTATTGGGACAAACTTTCCGCGACGCTCAATCAGCTGTCTCTTCTCCAACCTCATTTTGTGAGCGTTTGGGATCAACAGGCTCACAACCTGTCGTACAATGTGTCCGCCGAATTCGACGACTACCGGCAGCGTTATCTTTGGGTCAAGAAGGGGATCGATCATTTGGCTCGCGGCGTCGAGTTTAACCGTCGTCAGCCAATGATGCAGTACACGTTAGGCAAGTACACAACACACAAATTCGGGCGATCGGACGAAAAGAAGCAATTTCGTCAGCTGTTCCGCAATGATGAGCCGTTTCATAAGCGACTTACCGAATACGGACTCGATCTGCAACAGCCCGAATCACGAGGCAGCGATCAGAAACCCGATAATTGGCTGGTCGGCCGACTATGGTTTCACAAAGCCTATCTGCTCGTCGAGTCGGGGGCACCGATCAAGAAATCGCAATGGATTCTTTACAATGAGTCACCTTTGGCTTTGATGTACTACGCTGAGGCAATCGAATCCGAAGGCGTTCTCGACGACCGAGCGATCTTTGCTTGGAGCCGAGCTCACGATGCGTGGAAAGATTACGGTGACATGGACCTCCAGACAACTTGGAATCATACGATCAAGATGCGAGGTTATGCGGCCGCCAAAGCGGTTGCCGAAGAAGCACGACAGGTTTTTGAAGATTTCACGAGTTCTGTGCGGAAGCAAATCCTCGAAGAAAACTGGGGGCAACTCACTGCCGATGAGAGCGTTGCGATGAAAAAGGCGGACGCGGATCGCTCGCCAAGCGAGGCATCGTTGGTGGCGAGAGCATTGCAAAGAGTTATGCCGCAACCCAAAATCATCGCGCAACGAATGCCTCGAGAACTTCGAGCAAAAGCCACTGAGCTTGGCAACGAGGTGACAGAGAAGGAAACGTTTGCCCAACATACGGAGCGTTATCGTGAACATTGCAACTATGGCTATTGGGAAACGCTGAGCGAATTAGAGCAAACGCGGACAGCCGTCGCGGCTAGGCGTCAGATCTATGAAGCGGAGAACTTTCTCATGAAGGGTGATCTGGAGAAAGCAATTCCAAGTTTTGAGGCCGGATGGAAGAATTGGGATAAGCTCCTCCGAAAGTACCCCATGATTATCCACGACGAAGTGTGCGACCGACTACTCAAATCGATTGATCGCTATGCGAATGCAGCTACCGAGGGAACTCTGCCGAATGATTTTCCACTCGATTGGTTCTATCGCTATAGAGCGATTCGCGACAAAAATAAAGCTGGCGCCGATACCTTCCAGATGTACGAAGGTTTCTTGGACGATTCAAGATCTTTCGAAGCACAATTAGATATACCTTTTGAAATCGAGACCTCTGCTTCAGTAGCCGAGAACGGATCTGAGGGTAAACCCAACAAATTGCCCACCGGGGAAGATGTGACCTCAAATCGGAATGCTTCAAAGTCGCCGGAAAAATCGGCTGACACTCCTCAAGAGAACCCGATCGTGACCGAAAGAGATAATTCAATGAACGCGGCTGGTGCTGGTGAGCTCCGAAGAATGCCCCCTCCCCTCGAAGCCCCCCTTTAGCGACTTGGACCGACAATGGGGATCTACGATCGCCCTTACTACCGCGAGTCTTCATCTCCTGATCTGGGACCCTCGTGGGATCAACGGTCGGCGGTCAGCACGATTGTCATCGCTTGCGTGATCGTTTTTGTAGCTGACCTCATTCTTGGCGGTCGCGGTCATCAGATTCAGAGTTTTCTTTCACTGCATTCGGACGATGCGCGTGCGCCTTGGATGTTATGGAGGGCATTGAGTTATGGCTTTGTCCATTCATCAGACAATCAATTTCATCTCATCTTCAATATGCTCGAGCTGTGGTTACTCGGTCGCGCCGTTGAAGAGCGATATGGCCGGAAAGAGTTCTATCTCATTTACATAACTTGTATTGTGGCTTGCGGATTGGGATGGCTTTTCCTTCGCGGCGTCCTGGGAGATAGTGCATCGTTATGTGGAGCATCCGGAGCGGTCTGTTGTTCAACAATGCTCTATATTTTGAACTACCCTCGATCGACGCTCATGCTTTTTGGTGTCCTTCCCGTTCAAGCATGGATGCTGGGGGCGTTTATGATTTTCACGAATCTCACTTCAAGCTCGGCTGGCCTGACAATGCTCGACGCGGGCCGTAGGCCAGCCATCGCCTTTGACGTTCATCTTATCGGAATCGTTTTTGCATTTGCCTATTTCTATGGGCATTGGCAGTTCAGTCGCATGACTTCCCCTTTGGATCTCATTCGTTCGATCCGTCGTCGCTGGTTTGGACCCAAGCTGAAAGCCTATCGTCCAAATGTAGAAACCGAAACGCCCG
>JANOAI010000147.1:0-13812 GCA_031411055.1 Pirellulaceae bacterium | reverse complement strand
TTCGCCTTCGCCTTCGCGGCGATGATCGGCTCTCGCTTATGGCTAAACGAAATGTCCCGCCGGCGGGATGTTTCAAACTCGATCGATACATTCATTGAAATGCCTCCCTATTCGTCGATGACGCCAACCTTAATTTGCTCCATCAACTCTTCCGTTAACGCCTGAATCGTTTCACGGGTCACGCTAATGTCGTAGCAATCGCGCAGCACTTCCGTTGCTTTCATCGCTGCTTTTTTTCTCCAGGCCACGTTGGGACATGGCCTATCCAAAATAAATTCTCCATCCATTACAAATCCTTTCATTGACAGGAAATTGACTGGCTGTTCGCCAAAGGTCCAGCGATCTTGAAAACGTTCGAAAGTAACGATTTCGTCGAACCCGCAAGTAGTCTGCACGGCAACTCGATACGGTCCTCGTCACAAGCAATGAGCCTCGGGACCGGTTCGCGAACGACACCGCCAACGCTCTCGACTTCCGACAGACCTGGTAGCGGTTGACAAACTTCGCCGTTAACCCCGGATGATACAAAGGACTTGTAAGTCTTAATGAAATCGAGTCGCACCCACTTTTCGTCATTGCAGTACCGCTCATGGAATTTTGGCCAGCCCCCCAAATTCCGTATTGCGGCGTTGCAAAGCCGATCCTCGAATGAAACGTGTTTGTACGGTCCAAGTCGAACCGCTTGCAAAACGTCAGACCAAGCCGCGATCGCTCGTGACTCTCCGTCACGTTTCTCGCCAGCAAGCTCACGCAACTCTGCAACTTTGGGGAGAAACTTTAGTTCACGAATGGCTCGCAATATCGCCGAATTGAAAGCCTCTTCGCCCAAGTCGGCCAACCCCAAAACGTAGCATCGAATTTGATCTTCGTCGGCTTCAGCGGCAAAGTTTGCAAAGAGCATCCGAAGCCCCGGATACATTTTCTCAGGAGGCAACATTGGCTACCTCCGATCCGAACATTTTTTGAAACGCTGCGTCGGTGTTCGAGACTTTTTGCTGACCGAATGTTTTCGGTTTGCCAGCTCCCGGTGGTTTCGGTTCTCGGTAGTCTGGCTTCAATCCTTGGTAACCGTTCGCGATGCACGTCTCAAGCGAGTAAACCAAGTGGGCGACATCGTCGAATCGGTCGAGGACCAGGCTGGCATCGAAAAAATCATCGATAGGTTTCTTCTTGCGTTTCCGCATCTTCGCAAAGCGATCAAGCAACGCTCGCACCTCGGGGGTGTCGAGCCTTTCGGGAATCGTCCAGCGTGATCCTGGATTGGTTTCAGGAGGATCGGCGGGAACCGCCGACACACTCCTCTCCTTGATCCTAGATCCTCTCCTAGATCCTAGATCCTCTCCTAGATCAAGCCCCAATTTATCGGCGGGACTCTCCGACTGGTCGGAGTGCTCCGCTACATGGTCGGCGGGTTCCCCCGAATAGTCGGCGGGACTCTCCGACTGTTCGGCGGGAATAGTCGGTGGGGGTGGTAATCTGCTTGGAGTTCGCTTGTCGATTTTTTGATGATCGTTGAATCCTGGGATCGATAAATAGCCAGCATCTCCGACCGAGTATCGAACAACCAGTCCAGCAAGCTGTAACTCGACCAGCCATTGTTCGTCTTGTTTGCTTTCAACGTCATCGTCGAAGGGAAAAATGATTCCAGCCAGCCGCTTGGTTTGGCCTAGCAATCGTCCATCGTCATCGGCCTCATTCCAAAGACCGATAAACAACAATCGAGCGTCTCGACTGACTTTGCCTACTTTTGGACTACTCCAAAACTCTGGCTTAATGCTGCGAATTCTCGCCATTAGAAACCGCCTTTCCACGAAAAGCGGCGATTTTTTGCCGGAAACCAAGTCGCCATAGGCGCTCTTGATTTCCAAAATGGAAATGCCATACTGATACCTCCTCAAAAGGTTGTGATTGAAACGAATTCGCCTCGCCCCGAAGCAAAATTTGTTTTTGATTCAACTGAGCACTGAAAAACGCCTGCAACTTTTTCCCGAAGCAAAGCAGGCGTTTTTCGTTTAGTTGAATCGTTTGTTTGCAATGTCTGCGTCTAGCCTGCGCCGTGGAACAACGCGTTCCTGCTTGGGTTCTGGAGCGATCGCTGGTTCCGGTTGTGGAGCAGCTTCTGGTTGTGTGTTGTCGAGGGTCAAAAACTTCGCCAATGCGTCCTCAGGGATCCGATAGGTCGGTCGTTTGCCGATCGACGTATTGATTGATTTTAGGCGGCTCGTCTGCAACAAGTTGTAAACGGTTTGCCTTTTGAGTTGCGTGATTTCGCAAACCTCTTCGGGTGTTAGTAGTCTCACCATTTCAATTAATCTCCTGCACTAAAAAACAAAGTGGAATATCGTTAAGGTTATAATTTATCAATGAGTTAGAAATCTGCATCCCTAGAATCTAAAAGTTTACAAACATTTGCACGCGAGTTATTCACCTACTTCGGCTGGTTCTGTTTGCTGAGTCGGCTTCGCTTCCAAAAAGTGTTCTTCGATATCATCCAGCAAAACGTCACCCAGTAAACCGCTGGGAAGGAAGCAGCTCGATTCGTCAAACCAGGTTCCGGCGACCTGTTCTAACTCCTCGTCCGGTTCAGACTTGACCGCGATAATTCGCAATAACGACGCGATCTCAGCCAGACAGCCGGGAGTTCGAATCAACTCACTTCGGTTCGCTCGTAAGGCGTTGCGCAAAACTTGAGAAATTAACTTGCGTGTTTCTCGGCTATAACTTCGTTGCATCATTTTCAAGGTTCCTTATTCGTCGGTAGGGTTCAAAAGTTTGTTAACAGATTCGATAGCGCGACGGAGGCCGTTGTATGCCTCGTCCAATTCCTTACGGTTAGCGTTTGTGGCTTCGATGCCAATGATTTCCTGCTTTGCCTCCTGCATTGCTTCCAGTGCGGTTTCGAGTGCCAATAAGACGGTCATTTAGTCGGCTCCTTTGATTGAAGAAAACAGCCAATTGCGAACATGATTGATGACGACCTTCAACCGGGCGTCACTTGTTTTTTGGTTGTAGACAGCGGTCATATCGTCGGATTGTTCGGCGTGTCCCATGATGAGCTTCACCGCGTACGAATCGAGCGTTTCGAGAGCAACCGTGGCGAATGTCCGACGGAGGTCATAAAACGTTCCATGCGTCACGCCAGCGGCCTTCCGTGCGACAACAAACGCATCCCCTGCCGCGTCATTGTGCTTTGACTCCTCGGATCTCACCCAACGCAACCCGTTCCGGTTCAAAAACACTATTTTCGAATCCGCGGTAAACTTGGATCTTGGTCTCACTTCGAGATAGGCGTTGATGGCTGCTACGGTTTCAGGCCACAACAAAAAGCGACGAGCAACGCCAGTCTTCATTCGTGGAAGGTCCACCCAGCATTCCGCCTCATCGAGTTCGGAAAGATGGTCGAGTTCCAGATGTGCGATGTCTTTCGCACCCAAGCCGGCATTGATGCCAAGAAAGACGAGGGGCTTAACTCCAATGGAGCATTGCGCAAGAGTTGCCAGCAAGTCGCTCGCGGGGATGATTCGCTTTCGTTGTTTGGCGCGATGTTTTCGAAGGTCTGATTTGCTTGATGGCTTAAAGTCAGTCCCGATGTCGATGGTACCGACTAGCTTCTTGGCTTCGCACCAACGAAGGAAAAGCAGGATCCGGCGAATATCTCCATCGACGGTGATGATAGATCGCTTGGAAACGGTCTTAGGAGCGACGCCACCCCGGGCTGTTTTCGTTCGTGTCTTCGGTTCGAACAACCTGGCGTAGATGTCGTCAAAGTCGAGCGGCCGTAGTTCTTCTACGGGGCATTCCCCGCCGACTATGGAAATCAGCCGTTCCAGCGTTGTAGCGCACCCGTCCAAGTGCCTTTGCGTGATCTTGCCTATGGAGACTCGTTTCGTCATCTCGTCGTGGAAGACGTTCGCCAGCTCCTTGAGTGTCGGGGCTCCCGTCAGTCTGGGCGGGCGTTTGCCAGCAAACAGAGTATCCTTCTCAGCCAGCCAGCGTTCGGCGGCCTTGTCTCGATCCTTGCCGAAGTAGAAAAATTTTCCTTTGATCTTTTTGCACCACTGACCAGACGCGTGCAAAAAGAGCGGAAAGCCTTCCGGTCGTTTCGAGTTTCCCATAAACACAAATCTCCATCCTGAACGCATCCTGGCTGACCAACCAGGTGTTGCGTTTGGGTGTATTTGTGGGGAGGTCGCTTGTTAAAGCAATAGGGGCGTAAGGACTCGAACCTTAACTGACAGAGTCAGAATCTGTAGTGCTACCATTACACCACGCCCCTGCGAGGTGTCAGCCGACTAAAAGGTAATATCGAGGATTTTTGCCAAACTGGCAACCGGTTTTTCGCGAGATGTTTTTCGTTTATTCCAGCGGCAATTGCACACACGCGGCTTGTTGCCCATTGCGCATGTAGAGTCGGTCACCGACAATTGCCAACGGATTCCACGTCACACCTTCGATTGCCGAAAATTCGCCAAGGATCTCGGGCTTGTCGGATCGAGCTTTCATCAAGACGCATTGCCCCTCCTCGGCGGCGATCAAGATGTGGTTCCCGACGAGTAGAATTTGACCGTGTCCGAATCGGCCTTTCTTGTTGTCCTTCCACATGCGTTTGCCATCTTCCACGCGAATGCATTCCATGATGCCATCGCTCAGTCCGTAGATATAGCCGTCGTGCAGAACGACGTTCGTGAATTTCGATTTCATCACGGTCTTGTCCTTCCAGACCGTCGTAATGGCACTTGCGCCGGGCACCGATTTTGAAAAATCAAGGAGCGTTGCGCCTACATAATAGCTCTTCGATAAAAAGACACGATTGTCGTCGATTGATAGAGGTTGCGAAACGCTCGCGCCACCGTTGCTTTGCCCGGGCCAACTGAACTGCCACAGTACTTCACCTGTGGCTGGCACATGTCCGGTAACGTTTGCTTCATTTACGATCACGATCTGGTCTTCGCCGCGAATGCGCAACTTGGCTGGCGAAGCATAGCTGATTTGCTCCTGGCCAGCCCGCCAAACTTCTTCACCGCTCGTCCGGTCGAAAGCGATTAAACTTCCGGCGGATGCACCGGGTTTTCCGCCAAATGGAACGATGACCAATTTCCCTTCGATAAGCGGTGACCCACTTCGCCCCCAAGTGACCGCTTGCTCAGCGATCGATTGTGCATCTTTACCGTCGATGCCCGCCTTTGCTACGAGATCGACAGACCAGAGAAGCTTGCCATCCGTTAAGCTTAAACACGCCACGACACCGACCGAGTTCTGAACCCATAGTCGATTGTCTACAATAGTTGGCGTCGCCATAGGGCCTCCACCCCCCATCGCATGGAAGTGCTTACCTCCAAGCTTCGTTCGCCATCGTAAATTTCCGTCATTGCAGTCAAGGGCGATGACGCAATCCTCATCGTTATGCTCTTCCAAGGTAATCGCCAAGCCATCCTTGATTGCAAATCCCGACCATCCCGCCCCGATCGGTTTCTTCCAAACGATCTTGGGCGGCTTCTGCGACCAATCTTCGAAGAGTTGAATTCCGTCGACGATTCCGTTTCGGTTATTTCCCAGAAACTGGTTGAACTCACCTGTCAGCGTCATTGTTTTCGATTCATTGCCGCTGACTAAAGCGGGTGGCATGACAACATCGGCCGTCGACGGAGGCTCGGCTTTCGCTGAACGCAAACGAAACTTCGGCTTAAGTTCGCCATCGAAGCCCGTAAACTCGTAACGCCATAAGCCTATGAAGACGGCCACATTGGGAAGCAGTGTTACCGCCAGTTTCGATCCGAATCCGATGTTTTTGTTGAAAACGATCGAAAGCCAGCCGAGCAAGCCCCCAAGGCTTGTGAGGAAGGCAAAGCCAACATTCGCCTCCCCGTGATCAACGTGGCTGCGCCAGAAATGGATTGGAAAGGCGATTGCAATGAGGGTGACTGCCGCGATGGCCAGCCGATTGAATCGACGTTTTGGGGTGGAAACGGGTTCTGACATTGCCGGATTTCTGACGATTTAACACGATCGTCCGTTCGTGATTGAGGAAAAGGAGGTTCCATCGACGTCAAGCCGCTTGCCTACATTGGCTGCATCGCCAATTATATGGCTTACTTTGTCGTGCAATGCGTCGATCGTTTCGAACGATAGGCCGTTAACTGAAGGCCGTTAACAGACCCATTGTAGTGTTGGCAAGCTTGTCGCCTATCCTATCCTATGATGGGTCGCTCCATGAACCTCCCCGATTTTTCCCTCTTCGGCTTGATTTCCCAGTGAGAGTAGTCATTCTTCCCAATGCCGAAGCGGTCGCCGAATTTGCGGCTGAAGAAATAGCATCAGCCGTCCGCCATAATCCAGCCTCCGTCCTGGGATTGGCTACCGGTGGTACGCCTGTCGGAGCCTATCGACGCTTGATCGAAATCAGGAAGCAATCGGAGCTTTCCTTCAAGAGCGTGGTGACATTTAACTTGGATGAGTATCTTGGGCTTGCTCCAACCCATCCTGCGAGTTACCGCTGTTTCATGAACGAGAACTTCTTCCAGCATCTCGATATTCCCCTTGCTCATACGCATATCCCACTTGGTGATTGCGACGATATCGATGCCGAATGCCTGGCCTACGAATCGAAGATTCGTGAAGCGGGTGGTATCGATTTGCAGCTTCTCGGAATTGGCACCGATGGGCATATCGGTTTCAATGAGCCAGGATCGAGTCTTGCAAGTCGAACACGCGTGAAGACTCTGACTAGCCAAACTCGCCGCGACAATTCGCGATTTTTCGAGTCGCTCGATGAAGTCCCGACGTCCGCGATTACGGTGGGCATTAAAACGATTCTTGAAAGCCGAAGTATTTTGCTTTTGGCCACGGGCACCGGAAAAGCCGATGCCATTCGAGCAACGATCGAAGGACCCATTTGTAGTGATGTCCCGGCCAGTGCCCTCCAAATGCATGCTCTCACTACGATCGTGGTTGACGAAGCCGCTGCCTCCGAACTACAACGATCGGATTACTATCGCCAAGCTGAATTCGAACGGCGACGCTTGAGGAAGAAACATTAAAAATGAGATTGTTGGCATCGATCACAGATAAAGCCAAAGCCGAGTCACTCGTGGCGCACCTGTTGACACTCCAGATTTCGACGCATGTTGAACCTGGAAAGACGTCGGAAGACTGGGACGTCTGGATTCGAGAAGAAAATCGTCTTGCAGACGCGAAGCAGGAGCTGCAAACCTTTCTCGACGATCCGAACAACCCGCGATATACGGACGCCGTGCGCTCCGCGCATCAGATTATTCAGCTGAAGAAGAAGAAACAGCAAGAGAATGCTCGCCAAGTAAAGACTGGCCGGCAGGTCTTTCGTGGTGGTCCGTTGGGGACAGGTCCCGTTCCGCCGGTAACGCTTACTCTCCTGATCATTGCCGCGATCGTGACGATCGCGACACAGTTTTCGCAGCCTTCACCCACGAATCAATTTGGGAGCATCATGCTCGAAGAGTTGTCATTCGTGAGTAAAGCCGACTACGCTCAGAGCGGCCGCGATCCGGCGGCCAGCCTCAAGAAAGGGGAACTCTGGCGGTTAATTACCCCCATGTTCCCGCATGGCAATACCTTTCATCTGTTGTTTAATTTTATGGCCTTGATCCAGCTGGGAAAAATTGTCGAACGGATGGAGGGGAGTTCGCGGTTCGCGTTGCTTGTTTGTGCGACAGGCATCCTTTCCTGTCTCTTTCAGGGGCTCATGCCGATCCAACTTTTTGGTAACCCGTTCTTTTGCGGTTTGTCTGGCGTTGTGTACGGCGTTTTTGGTTTCTTGCTAGTGAAGAGCAATCGAATGCCGCAACTCGGTATTCGCATCTCGGATATTTCAGTCGCAATCATGTTGGGCTGGTTAGTTTTGGGATTCGCAAACCTGATTCCGGGAATGGCAAATATGGCGCATCTCGGTGGTTTCGTGGCCGGAATCGTGATCGCCTATTTTGTTTGCTTGAACCAGAATTAGAAAGAAAAGGACCACGGTTTTTGAATCCTTCTGACGCATCGTCGACTTCGCGTGTCCATGTTTCGCTTGGTGAGCGTTCCTATTCGATCGCCTTTTCCACCGGCGAACTCGGTTCCAAGGTTGTCGAAACGATTCAATCGCTTGGGCCGGTTTCACATCTCGTGATCATTGCCGATCAAGCAGTTGAACCGCATGTTCTGACGATCCAGCAATCGCTTCGCAAACTCGAACTACGGCAGAACACGATCTTCGTCCAAAGTGGTGAAGGCTCGAAATCGGTTGCGCTAATTGCCGATCTTTGGAACCAGATGCTCGACGCGAAAACGGACCGAGCCAGTGTCGTTGTGGCTGTCGGCGGAGGAGTCATCGGCGACTTGGCTGGCTTCGCAGCTGCAAGCTATGCACGCGGCCTCCGCTTTCTCCAAATCCCAACGACACTCTTAGCGATGGTGGACAGTAGCGTCGGCGGCAAAACGGGGATCAATCTCCCCAAAGCCAAGAATATGGTCGGAGCATTTTGGCAACCGTCGGCCGTGATCATCGATACCGACACCCTCGATACATTAGCAGATCGCGAATACCGAAGTGGCTTGGCTGAGATCGTAAAGTATGGCGTCATTTTAGATCAGCAATTTTTTCAATTTCTCGAAGCCAATGCCGATGCCATTTTGAAACGTGACCCGATTTGTCTTCGGCACATTATTGTGCGTTCTTGCGAATTGAAAGCTCAAGTCGTTGAACAAGACGAACGAGAAACGACTGGACTTCGAGCCATCCTGAATTATGGCCATACCTTCGCGCATGCGATCGAGGCAGCAACCGCTTATGGTCAGTTGCTGCACGGCGAAGCGGTCGCCATTGGAATGAACATGGCCGCTCGATTAGCCGTGCAACTTGGCATGTTCACCAACGAGGAAACGCAACGCCAGTTAAAGCTTCTTCAACGATTTCAACTTCCAACGGAATTCAGCGAATCGACGCCGGCGAAGCTTTGGTCGCTGATGCAGCACGATAAAAAAGTCGAACTGGGGCAGTTGCACTTTATTCTCCCCACCCATATTGGACACGTCGAACGCCGCTCAGGGGTTACTCAAGCTCAAGCAATCGAAGCCATCCACGTTACAGAACGTTGAGGGCATTGACCCCATTTGCTCTCCCGCACACGGCAGTTATCTCAACAAATATTCATCCTCCCGCACGCTGCCATGGTCTCTAAATATCTTCACCCTCCCGCTTGCGGGAGGGTCGAGCGCAGCGAGGGGAGGGCAACGGTTACGAACTCTATTTGCATCCTCCCCGAAGCCTCGTCCCTTCCAAAGAGCGAGTGAAGTTTGGAATAGTAAAAGATGCTGAGAGACCAATGCCCGATGGGTACGGTTGCGGAAAATTTTACAAAATCATCAGCTTTTTCACGCTTCACAATCGCGCACGACTATCCTGTAGCCGAGCCTAGCTGGACAGCGCCAGGTCTGCGCTGGAGTCCAGGCTTTAGCCGCTTTTGGCGCATCCAAGGTGCTCGGCGCCTAAAGGCTGTACTCCAACGTGTTTGCGACGAATTTCGTACTCAACCTAACGCTGTCCAGCTAGTCTGAAATATCGGTTAAACTATCGCGGGTTGTTGGCTCTCCAGTTCGAATATGCATCGAACTCTCGATGGATTGAACGATTCTAAAAAAAACTCACTTTGCAATAGGCTTCAACGTGCACCAATCGTCGTTTCATCATATGGGCGAATTTGTCAAACTGGTTCGGGATCGATACCAAGGCAAAGCCATTCGAGTGCTTGATATTGGGAGCATGGGTATCAACGGAACGTACAAGGAACTCTTTCAGTTCGAAGGGGTCGAGTATGTTGGACTGGATGCGGACGTGGGACCGAATGTCGATATCGTCCCGAAGGATTCCTACAACTGGGCTGAAATCGAAGACGATAGCTTCGACGTCATTGTTTCCGGACAGGTGCTTGAACATGTTGAGTTTCCTTGGCTGACAGTCGAGCAGGTTGCCAAGAAGCTCAAAGTTGGGGGCCTTGCATGCCTGATAGCGCCGTCGCGAGGTCCTGAGCACCGATATCCTCATGATTGCTATCGCTATTATCCAGATGGCATGCGAGCTTTGATTCGCTGGGCTGGCCTCACGGCGATCGATACTGGATATGTAAAGAATCAATCCGGTTTCAACGACGGTAGTGACCAATGGGGGGACTGCTATGGAATCCTGACGAAGAAAGGAGCCGAAGCTGCGGTCAAAGATTCGTTGCTGCAACGAAGCATTCCAGAATCTCCGGTCCTGCCGATGACGCGTCATATGGCGAATCCACTCCAAATCGCGAAGCTTGACAGCCATTTTCAAAGAGAGCATCGAGACGCGATTGAAGCAATCAAACAACAGCCCATTCCCGCCAAGCGAGTGTTAGAGTTGGGGTGTTCCAACGGCGAAACGGGTAAAGCCCTCAAGGAATTGTGGACGTCAGAACACTACGAAGGAGTGGCCGCATCCCACGAAACGGCCGAAAAAGCTCGGTTATGGTTGGACGCTGTCCACGTTGCCGATCTTGAAAAAGCATCGCTCGAATCGATGGGCCTTAAAAAGAACGATTTTGACGTGCTCGTGGCGTTTGGGGTCATGCAACAGCTGTTTGATCCATGGGAAACGCTAGTTAAGTTTATCGACTGTGTTCGACCGGGTGGCTACGTCATCCTGTCGATTCCGAATGTTGGTAGCTTGAGTGTGTTGGCTGAGCTTGCGCAGGACAAGTGGCAATACAGTGATGCCGGTCATCTTAAGCCGAACGATATTCGATTCTTCACCTTGGCTGGTTTTCAAGCTTTGGTCCTTGGCGCAGGCTTAGAAGTAATTCATCAGTCCGCTGTCTCTCTTTCGAAACCAGATCCCCAAAAGATTTTGGACTTTGGTAACAGCGTTCGAAACGGAAAATTAGAACTGCACGATCTCTCACGTGACGACGTAACGAAGCTTTTCTCGCAGCAATATGTGTTCGTCACAAGAAAATCGTAGCTGCATTCGCCGCCTCTTGCCACGTTATTCGTTCCTACACGCGAAGTCAGTCAACGATGAAAATTTTGGATCGAAACGCCATTGCAGCCACCGTTGCGTGGCTTGAGCTGGTGGTCATCGGCTTAAGCCTCTGTCCCTTCGCAAAAGCCATCCACACAAAAAAGCAAATTCGCTATTCAGTCAGCCCGGCACGGGATACGGCGCGATTGCTCGCCGACCTCAAGGAAGAGCTGAACCTGCTCTTTGCATCTGCGCCAGAGCTAGTCGAATCGACACTTTTCATTTTCCCAGAGGTACTGGCTGATTTTGTCAGCTACAACCACTTTTTGGAACTCGGAAAGCTAATGCTGGAAGAATTGGGCCTTGAAGGGGTCGTGCAAATTGCGAGCTTCCACCCCGACTATCAGTTTGAGGGAACGGACTACGATGACGTCTCAAACTATACAAATCGATCGCCGTACCCAATGCTCCATTTGCTACGCGAAGCAAGCGTGACCAAGGCCATCGATTCCTACCCGAATAGCGATACGATCTACGAACGCAACATTACGACCATGTTGAACATGGGCAAACTAAAAATGGATGCCCTGATGATTGAAGCGAAATCAACCAAGCTCAGTTAAGCTTAGCGACGTCGAGATTGACGTGGCTGCACTATCGCGACTAACTGCAAATCGCTGCTTTGAAATCGAGAATCGCTCCCAACCTCGTTGGAGTACGGCCTTTAAGTGGCTTGATGAAAATCGTGCTTAATCATTCGCAAATACACCCGAGGATATTTCCTCCCCTCGCCCATTCTTATGGGAGAGGGGTCGGGGGTGAGGGCTCTAGTATTTTCGATTGAGGATTTTTGATTGCCGATTTCAAAATCAAAAATCTTCAATCGAAAATCAGCAATCCATCTTCCCCTCATCCCCGACCCTTCTCCCCCGAAGACGGGGGCGAAGGGAGAAAAGTTCGTAGGAAAATTGCTTTGCGCAATTCGCCTAAGGGCAATAGATTCCCACATTTTCATCAGACCAGCCTTTAGGCGCATTTTTCCACAGTACACGAAAATGCGGCTAAAGCCTGGACTCCAGCGCTATGTGGCACTGTCCATTTAGTAACCATACGCGCGTTCTTCGTGTTCACTCAAGTCGAGTCCGGCTTCTTCTGCGTCTAGGGATACTCGAAGTCCGACAATCAATTGCGTTAGCTTGAGCAAAATATAGGTGACCACCATGGAGTAAACCGCGGTAAACGTCGCGGCCAACACTTGGACCTTCAATTGGTTTCCAATATCAAGATTCTCTACAAAGCCTCCCAGTTGCGTTGACGCAAAGACTGCTACAAGCAACGTTCCAATGATTCCACCAACCCCGTGAACCCCAAAGACGTCGAGCGAATCGTCATAACGAAATCGCTTTTTGATGGTGGTTGAAAAAACAAAACAGACGATGGACGAGGCAGCGCCGATGGCAATCGCTCCGAGAGGGCCGACATATCCCGACGCCGGAGTGATCGCGGCCAGACCAGCAATCGAACCCGTTGCTGCCCCCAAGACTCCTGGCCGCCCTAACTTGATCCACTCGATGGCCATCCAAACGATCGTCGCTGTGCACGCCGATAGATGCGTCACCAAGAGTGCGGAAGCGGCCGTGCCGTTGGCGGCGAGTGCACTTCCCGCATTAAAGCCAAACCAACCGACCCACAACATGGCTGTTCCCGTAAAGGTCATCGCCATGTTATGCGGCGGCACGAAAGAAGTTGGATAGCCCAATCGCGGGCCGACGACGATACATGCAACCAGGGCGGAGCATCCGGCAGTAATATGAACGACAATCCCCCCGGCGAAATCCATGACTCCCCAGTCGGCAAACAAGCCACCGGCACCTGCCCAAGTCATGTGACAAATGGGTACGTACACGACTAATAACCAAAGTGATGAGAACCAGAGCACGGCCGAAAAACGCATCCGTTCAGCAAAAGCGCCAATCATGAGGGCTGGAGTGATGACTGCAAATGTCATCTGATAGCTCGCAAACAACATTTCAGGAATGGTTCCTTTGAGCGTGTTCGGTGTCATCCCCAGCATGCCCACTCTTTCAAAACCACCAATGAACGAATGCAGGTTGACCGCACCCTTCGTCATTCCCGTTGGATCAAATGCCAAGCTATAACCGCAAGCTACCCAAATAAGACTTAACACAGCCGTCAATGACAAACACTGCATTAACAGACTGAGGACGTTCTGCTGCTTGACCAAACCGGCGTAAAAAAGCGCCAACCCTGGCAAGGTCATAAACAAGACAAGGGCTGTTGAGACCAAAACCCAAGCCGTATCACCTGGATTCGGCGGGACGACTGTTTCTTGCGCGAATGCGACCTGAGGACAGAGCAAAACAGTCAGCGCGAACAATACAGTACCGAAAGCGCGAATCGCCACCGGCCAGTTCATATGGGTCATAAAACTCTCGGGAGGAGAAAGAGTCAACTGGATCGACCAAAAAAAGGGAGCCAAGGGACGCTATGATGCCATAGGTTGGCCCACTGGTACAGACTGGGTCTTGAACCAGTTTGTTCTTTTTATGGAAGTTCGGCTGACAACTCGGGTCCAAGCAATTTGTGCGACTTGCCTCGGCTCATTCGAGATTTGTTGCGCGACAATCACCGAAAAACAACGAAAACTCATAATCTAAAAATGGGTTAGCCTCTGCGAGGATCTTTCGCCCCGAACCGTGGCTCTCCATTCTGGTCCCAGAACGGAGTTTTTGCCGTATTTCCCAGGTGGAAAAAAGGAAAAACCCAGGAAATCGTACACTTCTCGCTGAACGCCA
>JANOAI010000146.1:0-5693 GCA_031411055.1 Pirellulaceae bacterium | reverse complement strand
CGTCACTGCACGAAGCAGCAAAAGAGTTAAACCACGCTCTCGAAACCAGCAACTGCACATCACACTCAAGCAACCCAGCAAAACAACAACCGCCCCTCAGCCACCCTGCGAAAATGGCTGATTCTTAGTTGCGATTGATATTCTCTCTGATAGCTAAGAAAAAGCATTGTCCGACCGCTCCGAGGAGCGGTCAGGCAATGCAGATAGTCTTCGGAAGTCGTGCCTTTCTCGAAAGTGTGCGTGCGAAAACGCAGCAACCTTCGTGTTTAGCATCCAAAACAAAAACTCAATTTGCGATTGAATCGCGATTGACGTGCAAAGTCGACACGTTATCGATAATCGCTCAAGGCCCTGCTGTAAAACGTTTATTTGGCCTCAATGCACCGTTTGAAACGTGGGGTCGGTTTGAAAACAGTAATCTCGCTTATTCGGAAGCCAAAAATCGAGAGATCGTCAGCATCCACGACCGTATCTCGTCATCAGGATCGCGTTCACGAAGCAAATCGACCGTCATATGATCTACTGCATCGGTATTGAGCCATTGCCGAGCACGATTTGTCATCCGGCGTTGAGAACGATGCGATTGCCATTCCCAAGGCCTCTCTCGGGCTCCCTTCGCATACAGTTCGCGAGCGGCAAGCTCTGGGACGCAATCAAAGTCTTCGAAGTACACTCGGACTTGACGAGCTGCGAAAACCGCTTCGGGGTGTAAATAGTTCTCCAGTGAGCGTTTTCTGGCAACGACCGCGAGACATCGTTCGCGTTGATTTACTTGCTTGACGGCGTCGCGTCGAATCTCAAGCTCTAAACCAACATCCTGACCGAATACGTGAAATTCTGGACAGCGGAGCGGAGCAAGTCGTGCTGCCCATTCTCTTACATCTCCGCCGTTCATGGGTATAAAGATCAGTTCGCCATTGTTTTCATACTCAGAAAGATTCGGAAAACTTTCATCGTTGACGTGAAACATCAACGAAATCCGACGGAGAAACTCGATATCGTTCTTGCCTCCAAGTACAACAATCAAACGGACAGAGCTTTTCTGATTTTCGGGACTCGGACGGTCACCAGCACTCCCTTTTAGATCGATCATGATTTGTATTCCGCTAGGTGTTTTGTTGTAGAGTAAAACATTTTGGGATTGCAATTGTGAGAACGCGGCGCTCGACTCCGCATCGAACAATCCACATCCAACTGACAGCCCAATCTGTGAACAAATTTAGCCGCGACAAATGCGATTCGCTTCAGCCACTGGGCCGTTGTCCGAATTCGCTTTCTCGGCATATTTTTCCACCAGATCCGTTTGTTTCTGGCGGTGAGCTCGTACGACAAGGAACGCAAGACTTGATGCGATTTGCTCGCGACAAGCTTGCTGCTCCTTTGAACCATTTGGTTCGGAACCTTCTACTTGCTTCATCAGAGCACTTCTTTCTGAAATAGTTTTTGATTTGAGTATTGCCAATAAAAAACGCCCCGTCTTGTTGACGCGGCGTTGCAACTGTGAACGGACTGTTCGAGCTATACTGAACACCGCTTCTTTCCGTTGTTGTAGGGAACTTTAGGAGGATCTAGATTCTGCATCTCGTACCATCGGTAGTAGCTATACCAAACGTTTCCCGAGTTGACTTTGTGTCCCTCAGACCGAAGTTGCTTCGCTACTTCTCGATGACTCATGACATCCTCGTCAATTAATCGATGAACTCGCTCAGCAATTGCATCGAGTCGAGGTGGCTCGCGGAGCCATAAAATAATTTCTTCCTTGTCAGCGTAGACCGAACTTGCCTGACGCGAATCGGAAAATCTTTCCGATTTTGTCGGGGATAGTCCCGATCGAAAAGACCCTCGCACATTGGTGCGCTTTCGATTTGCTCTTCTTTCAACATGGACCATAATCTGTTCGCCAGTCAAGGTGCGAAATATCGACAATGCCTTGTAGATCGCATCGTCACCAAGATTTCCAGAAGCGGCGTCGAGCAACAGCGTTGTTTCATTCGAAAGCATTCCTCGCACGTCATTTGAGTTAATAGACTTTGTGGTTCCCTGGATGGATCTTTCTAAGCTAGTCAGTTCGATTTGTATTGCGGCTCGTTCGGACTGAGCTAAGCGCAATCGAGCCTTGGTTTCATTGCGATCCTCTTCCGAGCCTTCGCCAGAAAGGTCAAAAAGATCGTTTACCCGGTTGCTAATTGCTTTAAGTCGCTTCTTTAAACGATCAAGCTGATCTTGAATTTCATGATCGGGGCTGGCATCGAATTCTAGGCTTTTATGAACTATCAGCTCGATCAACTCGTGGTCGTAAGCTATTTGACTGGTGAGATTCTTGCAGATGGCCTGAACCGCTTCTTTGCGACTTACAGTTGTCTTGCTTTTGCAAAGGTCGCCATTCTTGCATTGCATGCCTCCTCCATTTGCACCCGTTTGATAGAACCTTATGTGGGATTCTGCAGTGCTGCAATTGGCACAATAGAAGAATTCTGTCGTTAGGTCCCAAAGATGAGGCCTCTTGGTTTGCGTAGGACCTCTTGGGCCAGTTTTCATCTCACTAAAAAGAGACTGCAAGGATTCAAATGTGTTGTCATCTAGAATGCGTAACTCATCGCGTTCAATCGTCGCAACCTCTTCGTCAGATTGTTCGATCTGCTTGACGCCGTCAAGTTTCGTTGAAAACTGATTCTTTTTGCGCCCGAATTCCCACTTTCCAATCAGGCGAGGGTTAGAGAACAGACGGCGATAACTTCCGTAGAGCATCTTCTCGCTAGTCGACCTCGGATCACGCGGTCCTTTGACCGCGTTCCAGCGACGAACCCCCTCTCGGATCGACATGCCCTCAAGCAAAAGCCGTGCATGCTCTTGGATTAGTTTCGCAGCTTCGGGATCAACTTCTGGAGTGGTTCGAGGGCGTTCGCGTTTGGTAAGCGGAGCATTCGGCAGTTCCTTAGGTCGAAAACCTATTCCAAGGGCCCCGGTCGTCCAGTTGTTCAGAAACAGTCCTTTCAAACCTGAGCGAACGTGATCGGCGATCGCATCCAAAAGCATATCGTCCATCAGCCCATGAATTTGAAGTTGCAGTTTCCAAATCTTTCGATCGGACGTATCTATTCCTTGAGATACACTAACCGCCCGCAATCCCTGTTCAACAACTTCCTCGTTGATGAACAGGAAACCTTTTCCGGCTTGGCGAAATAATCGACTCGCTTTGAATACCAGGAGCACGGACGCCAAACGCTCTCGAAGTATAGCTTTTGTCCTTTCAAGGCCAGCGCGCCGAACACATTTGCCTTTGACGGCTTCGTCAATGGAGATTAGTTCTGGTGGAACATAAATTCGATTTTTCGCCGCCCACTGGATGTTCTCGCGAACTTGGTCGTCAGTCGAATTCTGCAGTTTTGTGCTGAATCTGGAGTAAACTGTGCCGATGTCGAATCCATTGGTATTCGCCCATCCAATTCGAGTCTCGAAAGTTGCTTCAGAGTCAAAACCGTTTAGATTCATCTTATTGGTACCAGCAGTCTCAGTCCACCAATCGTGAGCTCTTTGGGCCAATTGTTTGTTCGCACCACCAATGTTGGGAATTCTTTCGTTCATTGCCATATCTCCTTTGAGAAGTCTCGTTCGAAAACGGATTGAGTTAGTAAATCGAATGCAAATAACGGCCGTATTGAGGAGATGTCGCGGCTATAATGCATAGGTCTTTGTAGCGGAAGAAACTCACCTGGCCTCGACACGGTTTAGGTGTGCGACAACGCTCGGTTCACTGGCAGAATCAGAGAGATCGTTCGGATGAAATCCGTATACGACGAGCCGCTGCCCGAGAGAGCCCACAGCCTGATTCAAACCTCGAGTTTGGACCAGGCAATCTAATTCGAGCAAAAGCTAAACGAGTCCTCATTTATCTTGACACGATTTTGGATGAAATTTAGCTGCTGCTTTCATTGAAACTGCGGACGTGAGTCGAAACGGACTCATAAGGACGACTATCCAGCATTCCGCTTCTTCTTAGTCTTGCCGAGCGCTGCCCAGAGAGGATCGTTGTAGTCGTCTGCCCATTGGGCATAGTGATCCCAACACACTTTGGGCGTGTTGCCCATTAACCCCGCAAGAACCTCGATCGAAACCGGCTTTCCCGTGTAATAGCCAGACAAGGTCCGCTTGGCAAAGGTATGACGGCAAGTGTAGGTTACTCGATCTTCGGCAAGTTTAAGTTTTTCTTTGACGAGGCAGAACTGTTGAACTCCGTTACATCGTTTCCATTGCCGTCCAAACTTGGTACGAAAAAGTGGAATGCCAGATCCTTTGGGAGCAGTCAGCATTAACTTCCTTGTGATCGCTTCCATCTTATCACAGAGCATGATCCGGCGATCCTTTCCAGTCTTCTTGGCAGACTTATGACCATGTCCTCCATCCGCTGTTCGAGCCTTCAATAGGTAGAACATCCCGTGCGGTGTTTCGACAACGTGATCTGCCGTAACGATTGCCAGTTCCGAGTAGGGCCGAGCACCCGTCAGAATACAACTCCTAAGAAACAGCGCATGTGCTGGATTCGTTGCTTTGTATATCTGCTGTTCTTCCTCAGGACTGAAGCACGTCACGCGGGCCGTCGCGGCAGGCTTTTGATAGCCAGCTAGAGGATTCAAGTCGAGTTCATCGAATTTGCAGCAATAATTGAATGCCGCTTTGATGCTAGCAATCACGTTCCGCTGCGTGTTGTTATTCCAAGTTTTGTGCTTTTGAAGCCAAGTCCTCAAGTGCGTTTTCTTCAGTTCCCGGACAGTGAGAGCTCCGCAATACGCACAGAAATCATTTAGCCAGTATTTACAGAGCGATACCCATTCTGGCGACGCCGTATTGCACAGATCGGCGAGGTAATTTTCGCAAACCTGGGCGACGGTCCAGTCCTTGGACGGAGCCGAAACTACCGGAGCCAGCTCGTCCGATAGCTTGATTCGAGCCAACGCGAGTTGCGCCGCTTCCTTGTTTTCTTTTCCTCGGATTCGCTCCCCCTCTTCATCGAATAGCGCTTCGCGTTTCTTCGTTCCGGGAGGAGTAAAATACCAGCAATCGGTTTGTTTCCAGTGCCAAGCAGCTCCATGCTGCTGACGTCGTGAACTTCGATTCCTTGCCATAAAATTTTGACCTCATTGGGTTACCCGGTTGCCGCCGGGAATTGACTTGTGATTTGAGAGAGAAGACACTTTAGTTTGGGAACCGAGTTCGGTTCCTTGCCGCCAAGGGATCGATATGCGGTTTGCCGACCGTGGTCCCTTGGTTTTTTTATGCGCCCGATTAGCCAGAGCTTAATGGCGGAGCGCGAGATAGAAACGAACGAATATCGTCCGCCATCCTAAGAAGTGGATTCACCATGATTCAATTCCTTGCCAGTTCGACGCGTGTTTTAAGAAGGATCGATTGCCGCCGATTCTTGTCGCGTCATTTACTACACAGAATAACTACACACACCGTTTTCGGGTTCGCAGCACTCTTTGCACAACTCCTTTATACAACAACACTTAAAGCTGAGTCAAGCGAACGTCCAAACATCATAATCATCATGGCCGACGACCAAGGTTGGCCGATGATGAACGAGCGAATACACCCCGATTTGCCTGAGTCACGTGTTGCAGGTGTCATCACGCCAGCCATGGACCGGCTCGCTCGCGAGGGGATGCGATTCACGAGCGGCTATTCACCGGGTC
>JANOAI010000145.1:0-9754 GCA_031411055.1 Pirellulaceae bacterium | reverse complement strand
TTCGCCTTCAGCGAACCCGGCTGCCGAGCGAGCGAAGGTCGTGGAGGACAGGGGATTAGCCAAAAGCCGAAGCTTCCGCTGGACAAGCCAGCGGGATTCCAGCCTTGGCGGACAAAACACGACGCAAAATCGTATACATACCAATGCATTCTTATGGGAGAGGGGTCGGGGGTGAAATGCTTAGGCGGATACCGAGCCTGTTCCCGAATCCCAACTTGTCAAATTGCCCCCATTTTCAACGGACCTCAACGACCTCTTTCGAGAAACTCAACATGACCCACATACGACTATTCTTTTGCCTTGCGCTTCTCAGTTTCAGTTGCTTCAGCGTTGGCATCAGCCAAGATAAAGCCCCGACGACCGAACCTGCGCAATCCGAAGCTTCGAAATCAGCAGAAAACCCGACTGCCGATTCCAAGTCCCGTTCCACAAAATCGGAATCGGAAGCCAAGAAAAAAGCCGCTTCGACAACCGAAAAGCCCCAAGAAAAAGCCACCCCACCCAAGACCAAAGTTCAATTGCTCAAACTGTCGGGTATCTACGTCGACTTCAATGAACCGATGGGAATCGATCCGACGATGCTCCTGATGAATTCGATCCCCGCCAAACAAAAATCGTTTTACAAACTCTGCGAGTTCTTGGAAGACCTCGGGGAAAATGAGTCGATTCCGTTTGTCGTACTCGATCTTTCCGATCCAATGTTCCTGATGAACCCGGCACAACTCGACGAAATGAATCGTCGGCTGAAAGTGCTGAAGAGTCGCAACAAGAAGATCTACGCTTGGTTGGAATCGGCTAGCAGCGAACATCTCTCACTGGCTGCGGCTTGCGACGAGGTCATCATGGCGGATTTTGGTGGCGTTGATTTCCCCTCCATGTCGATGGAAACCGCCTTCTATCGGGATGCCATGGATTTGATCGGTATCAAAGCATCCGTTGTTCGGGCAGGCGATTTTAAAGGGGCCGTCGAACCGTTTATGAATGCCCAAATGAGCGATCACTTGCGTCAGCACTATGTTGAGATGCTCGAGTCGATGAACGATGCTCGTGTCTCTGCGATCGCTAAAGGCCGCGGCCTCCCCGTCGCGAATATCCGTGACATTCAAAAGAAGCGATTCTTACTTCCGAAAGAAGCGCTTAGCAAAGATCTCGTCGATCAGCTCGCTCCCTTTGGCTCGATGAAAGAAACCATCGCCAAGTCGATCGGCAAGGAGATCGATTGGATTGAACCATCGAAGAAAGCTCCAAAAGAGATGTCCTTCTTCGAAGTCATGAGCGTGGTGATGTCCGGTCCGAAAGGCTCGACCAATCGACTCAAAGAACCATCAATTGTGGTCCTCCATCTCAGCGGGGTCATCCAAGACGGCAAGCAACCTTCACCCGGTTCGTTGGTCGCCGGCCCGATCGTGGAACAGATTGAAAAACTGATCAATGATAGCCGCGTTCACGGTGTCGTCGTTCGTATCAATTCGCCTGGCGGAAGCGCAACGGCCAGCGAAGCCATTCGTCAAGCGCTACAGAAACTCGCCGATAAAAAACCGACCGTGGTTTCGATGGGTGAAGTCGCCGCGTCCGGAGGATATTGGATTAGCTGTATCGGAGCGCCCGTTTACGCCGAGCCCTCGACGCTGACCGGTTCGATTGGCGTGTTTTCGTTGAAGCTGAGTTTCGGATCCTTGCTTCGACGCATTGGAGTGCATATGGAGACCATTGCCCTCGATCCTTCAGCGGCCGCCTTCTCGATGGAACGGCCGTGGTCGGACGAAGATGTCTCGGTTTTGCAAGAAACGATCGATGATGTCTATCAACGGTTTTTAAAGCTCGTCGCCGACTCGCGAAAAATGTCGGTTGAAAAGGTAGGGCCACTGGCTGGCGGCCGTGTTTGGTCAGGTGCCCAAGCCAAAGAACATCATCTTGTTGATGAACTCGGCGGTGTGGATGATTGCTTGGCTGTGGTCGCCAAGAAGGCCAAGCTCGACAAGTATTCGATCGTCCATCGGCCAGAACCATCGACTGGCTTCGAATTGCTTGAGCTGCTTGGCGAACAAGGTGATGAAGAGATTCTGCTGAAGATCTTCGCCTCCGACGCATGGAAAACCCTTCGCAGTTCTGGCTTTCATCTCGATACGCTCCGAGCGATCCTCAAGCAGTCGCTTCAACCATCGAGCTCATCCCGCATCTGGGCCATCCTTCCGGCTGAATTGAAGATCCGCTAGCAGACCGAAACTGATGAAAATCATGTTTCATCGTTCGCAAATCTACCCGAGATTATCTCCTCCCCTCGCCCATTCTTACGGGAAAGGGGTCGGGGGTGGCCTGATGAAAATGCAATCGCAGCCAAACCGCCTCTATCCGCATTCTTTCTCCCCCTCGCCCCAGTCTTCTGGGGAGAGGGGGCGGGGGGTGAGGGGCCAAATCGCTTGGAAACAATGCCCCTCATCCCCAGCCCTTCTCCCCGGAGTACCGGGGAGAAGGGACCGATAATTCGTGTGTCTTTCGCTTTCAAGAATTTCTCCAAACTCTTTATCTTCCGACATTTTCATCAGGCCACCCTACCTAGGACCACCTATGACCGATGCTTCAAGCAAAACGCGAATCAATCTATCCCAGCGAAGGCTCAACCCAACAAAAAAGGCGTGCTACCCATCATCTGGATAGCACGCCTTAGATTTGGACTTTCATCGAGCCTTCTTGAGGGCTAACAGCTTAACGATGAAGGCCGATTGATTTCAAATGCAGTCAAACAGTGGCTATTCAAACCCGGGTTTTTCAATGATCTCTCCACGATCACGCGTTCCCGCACGAGCAAGGTTTGCGACGTCGACAGATTGACTTATAAAACGGATATTACCATCTGCGAAAACGATGTTCGCACCTCCCGAATGAAACGAGTAAATTTCACCTGTCCCATAATAACCGTTCGGAGTACGACCGGTTACATTCGGGAACAAGGAGTGGGTTGTACTACTCGCCGTCGGATTGAGCGTACTTCCCGAGTTACTGATTGTGAACGGCAGCATATTCCAAAGTCCACCGACATCCTCGCCGTTCGTAACATTGATTACACCGATTCCGAGAAGCGTGCCTTGGGGAGAAGCAGGTATCGCCGATGGGGCTGAAAAAATTGCTTCACGAGTTTGTGGGTCCCTTATCTTTGCCCCGTCGATAAAGAAATCGGTTTCAGGTCTTGCCCAGGCTCCACCGTTAATTTGGTTGGTACCTAAACCGATTCCAACTTCTCGACCGCTGCGAAAAATTGCTGGACGGCCTGCAGATTCTGCAAACAGCATGGTGTTCGACAGACCATCCTTTACATCCGCCGAACGGCCAGGATTGCTTTGACTTAAAACTCCATGACCAGCGTGCAAACCGGTTGTTCCCGTCGGAAGTGCATCAATCAAACGTGCTGTTACACCAAGAACTGCAGAATAATCCGTGACCGCAAATTGTGCGTTCCAGGCGACTTCGGCTGCGCCATCTTCACGGTCGGGATTGGTCGATGAAGGACAGTTCAACAACTTAATGGGTTGCTGCGATAACCAGAAGTTCGTCGGTTTATCTTGACTGAATGTAGCTCCTCCTGACGCCCCGGCTCGGTCGGTATTGTCACTCCAGTCTTTATCGACTTGATACAAGTTGGACATCGTATCTAATTCCAAGTCAGGTAGCAGTTGAGTGATAACGCCCACACGTACGTTCGGTGCTTTGGCGTATGCTGCTGTCGACATCGCGGGTCGATTGCCGGCCGGGTATTTCTTGAAGGCAGCTTCGAATTGAATCGTTGCAGCTCCGAGGTTGCGCATATTGTTCCCGCATGACATACGCCTTGCAGATTCTCGTGCTCGGTTCACTGCCGGCAGCAGTAACCCGGCGAGGACGCCGATGATGGCGATGACAACGAGGAGTTCGACCAGCGTAAAGCCGAGTCGAGAACGATGGATAGAGTGAGCCATAAAACCTACCTAAAACCTTTCACCCGCAGGCAGCTGCGGAGAGCATTTCGAAAGGACACCGAAGATGAGAATAAAAACAATCTATAAAAACAAGCAAGGCCAAGCTTGCCCGCCGTAGCGACGGCCGAAAGGCTTGACAATTTGCATTATATCCATTCCTCCCCCTGAGGGGAGTGAAATTTTCTACCGTTCTTTCGACAACCGCCGGTACGACATTTGCGATTTCCGATCCGAAAGCATGGCTCTCCTTCTAGCGATTCCTCCCTTCATTCATTCTTATGGAAGAGGGTTCGAGAGTCGCTTGATGAAAAGAAAATAGGGATCGATCGCAATGCCACCTTCGATTATCTCCTCCCCTCGCCCATTCTTATGGGAGAGGGGTCGGGGGTGAGGGCTGAACTTTGGGTGCTACAGACAACCCATGTCTCCGAAGGAAAGCCTCGGAAAACTTAGGACGGAACGAGCATTCTATGCGATTCCAAACTCGCCCCCTCATCCCCGACCCTTCTCCCCCGAAGACGGGGGCGAAGGGAAAGGGCTTACACGGGGGCGATCCGAACTACCTCGAAATCTTCCTCCTGAGCAAAATCGTCTTCTCGGCATTGTAGTTTTTCCCTGGCGCAAATCCGACAGGGATACTTCGATCGATGATATAGAACGACTTCGTTCGTTCCACCGAGCCGCTCGGCCCGACATACTCAGCTCCAATCCCATCGACTTCGTCATACTCAAACAAGCCAATCGTGACCCAAACCGCAAACACATTCGACTGATTGGATACCAAATTCGGCAACCGCATGGCGCGCTGGTAGTCCACGTAGGGCTGGCGAGTGATTTCGGCATCTACGCGATTCTGAACGATTCCCGAGTATGCTGACGAGTCACTCACAAACAGCATTTTGTCTGGATCGGTTGTCGGCGGATTAGTTCCAACCGTGCTATCCGATCGAATTAGGCCGCGATTGACCGATCGATCATTATTGAGATTGAGCCCCATCACTTCCATATTCGTTCCAAATCCAGAACGATATGGTCGCGCAAACTGAGTGGGAATATCAAAGCGGAGATTTCCGTTTGCGTCGGTCGGATTTGTAAAAAAGTTGCCCGCAGCCGGGGTGAATCCGCGGCGACTCGCAAGAAACGCATTCCATTGCGCCGTTCTCGTTCCTCCGCCCGTTCGAGCGTTGTTATCGTAGTTACCTTCGAGGGCATCGAAGACACCTTGCTCATTCATGGTATTCAGATTGATTTTCCCCGTAGCCGTATAGCGAGAGAAGAAGTTGAATGGAGCTTGATAAAACGCCAAGAGTTGTCCGTCAATTTGATTGGTCCCGTTCAAGTAACTTGGTTTCGTCCAACGATGTGCATCGGGATAGGGCATTGGAGTTTCAATAAGTTCCAGAATCAAATTGAAGTTCGAACCCACCGGATCGGCGGACATATTTGCAAATTTATCGGGACGTTGCCAATACGTTGCACCAGGAGTGCTGGAATTTGTTTTCGCAACTTCCGACGAAAAGAAGTTAGGTAGATAACCAACGAATGGGAGAAAATTTGTTGCTCCGCCGCCACGGGCAACCTTTTCATAGCGAGCGGTCGTTGCGCTCGTGGGAGTCGTAAAAAACTGACCGAGTTGTCCAGGTCCAACTCGGGGAACTAGCATGATTTCATAAGGACTCGAGAATGGTCGATTCAACCAAACCAAATTGGCTTGCGGATTCTTGGGAGCCCATTGGTAGGCGGTTGGCAAAGTATTGGGTGTCGGAGAACTTGGTATTTCACGTGGCGGTCCAAATCCGTCCCAACTCATATTTGTGGTGTCATAACGACCTGCGTTCAGGTACCCGAGTGTGACAGAAGAGGGCTCGGTCGCCGTTCCGGTTACCGATCCAAGCAAATGGGAGAAGTACGGAGGAGTAGCAGCCGGCGGAACGGCAGTTGTCCGATAGAACTCTGCCGTCGACGAGGAGAAAATACTGACTCCTGTTTGGACACTACCAGTCGAGGCGATGTTTGCTGATCGCGCCGGAGGTGTCACAGACGGTGCCGCAGGGGTCGTCCCACTCGTTTGAGAAACGAAATTGGTTATACGAGCACCATCCTTGTAGCGAGACTGAAAGGCAACATTTGCACCGGCTGGAGCACCGGTTTCCGCCGGGTTTCCGCTGCGAGGAGCTTCTCCATTGAACACCGTCAAATCGATACTCATCCAATCGACCGTGATATAAGGATTGTACGCCGGGTCGTACGCGCGGTCTGGATCAGCTAGCCGTTGAAGGTAAGCCGTTCGATGATTGAGATAGGTCCCTTCACGATGTTTATTTTCGGCTTGAAGACACCAAGGTTTCGATGGAAAGGTACTCCCTGTGGTTGTGTCTGGGTTGTAGTCGAATGGCACATCGGGAAAAGCATCACTCACCCCGTCGGTATAACCATCGTCCGGGAAGGGTAGATAGCCCGGGTTCGTAGATGGATTGATTTGGTAGGAAGGTCGCTTGTAATAGCGTCCCGAAATTGGCAAAGGCTCTGACACATTCAAACCAATCCCGCCAGAGGGTAAATAGGTAGGGGGAGTCGATTGCCAAGCTGGGTCTTGAGGAATGGCTGCGGTTGCAATCATGACAACTGGGTTTGGTGTAGGCCAGGTTCCGCCACCAGCTGCGGCTGGCCATGTCGTCGCCAATGAACGTTGCGATCCCGCGAGGTCGGTAAGATTGACATTGCGGGTGGTCGGATCCAAAGCAATCAATTGTTTGCTCGGGCTGTAGTTGGCGGCTGGATATCCATCATCGCTGGATCCGACATACGTATTCATCCGGGGTCCGATAACCATGTATCCACCTCCATCGATTAATTTCGAAGCTGCCGCTCCCGAAGCTCCTCGATTCAAGAAGATACGATTCGAAACTTCCGTATTTACGTTGCCGGGGTTGATACAATTTCGAAGGTCAGGAACATATTGATCTGCTGTAGGAATCGACGTGGTAAACCAAACCATCCGATCGAACTTGATTGCTGGAGAAGCCGTCCCGCCTAGCGTGTCCAAATCATGCACCAACCCGCTACTATTGTTCGCGTTGCCAATCGGCGCTGTCACGATGTCATCCGAAATTTGATTCGTTAGTTTCGCTAGTTCATCGAAGTTCGCACCGTTGAGTTGGAATTGCGGGTCGCGATTCTTGGGCGTTCGCGGGTTGTACGGGTCGTCTTCGCTTTCCGCAATTCCGATTCGAAACACTGGCTGGACACCAAAACTTCCCGATGGTGCCAAACTAGTCACATCCAATTGTCCAGCGCTGTTGTAAATGCTCGATGATGCGACGCCAAGATTTTGATCGTTGGTTGCAGAACCCTGAACGGGACTATTCGGACTACGCGGCGAGAACAGCTCGAAAAATAAACTCCCTTCCGGAATTCGATATTGATCAAAATCGACATCGTACTTTGTCAAATCTCCAGCATCCGTCGTTCTGCCGCCCGCCGTTGCGTTGCTTGGCATTGCCAGGGTGCCATTCGCCGGGTCCGCAACATCATCTTTATTCGTATCCTTTAGACGAAGATCATGAAACGCCAGGGTTTCCGAAAAAACCAAATCTGGATACTCCATCCCCCAAACAACCCGTCCCTCTTCCGGCACCCATACCGTTGCATCCCCTGAATCGATTTCGAAGGGTGTTTCATCGTATTCGAACCGTGTGTAGACCGAATCTTGATCGCGAAAGTCGACAACGTTAATGGCCCATTGAGCCAATTCGCGAGCCCGCAGCCGATTGTAAAGAATATTGGCAGCAATCGTGAGATTGCCCGGATCCGTTGATGAAGGTTGCAAACCAGCAAACGGATAGTCGCGAGCAATAAGAAGTTGTGCGAGACAATACAGTTGTCGAGCGAGCATCTTACGAGATACCAGTGAACTATGATTGGGATCGCCATAGTTTGCATAGCTGCTGATCGCATACGTACCAGCGATCGTCGATCCATCGGTAAAGGTTTCCTGCTGCGCCGACAACAACTCCTGAGGCTCGTCCGTCATCCCGTCGTTATCATCGTCGACACCATTGCCGAAAGGACGATTGATATCGAGTCGCAATCCTTTGCGAAATTCGAGTGGAAAGAGTTCGCGTATATCGCTCAGTTCAAGTGGCCCGGACGGAGGGTTGGAACTCGTGAAGCGGTCGCTATAACGCTCTTCATAAAGCATCTGAATCCATCGGAGCATACTTGCTTCATTACGGGAGTTCGTAATCAGCCGTGTGCCAGTCGCCGGAACCGGGACACTCTCCGCACCTGCCACGGGACCATTTGCACGCGGATAACGTGCGTTCGAATAGGTTCGCGTGTGACGTGAGATTGCCGCAACATTGGGATGTCGCAATTCGACGCTTCGAGTCGTGAGAGACTTATAAATTGCTTCATTTAAGCTCAGCGAACTTGGGATTTCTCGACGAATGCGACTTTGAATTCCTGAAACATCTTGATCATAACGACGAAGAAGATTCTCAACTTCATCAATTCTAAACGCATCGTCACCTGACGAAGATACTAGGCCAGCGCTTTCATAGGCATCATCTCGAATCTCGTCATCGATGGCAGCCGTAGACGAGTTGCTCATGCGTGCATTCCCGAATACGTCGAATCCCATCGCGGCTCGACCCCGTCGCGACTGGTGCAAACCATAAAGCGGACCTGTCGCGCTCGACAAAAGCAACTCGCGTTGTTGCAATGTCTTTCCAAAAAGTTCGTTTACATTGTCTTGTCCAGGTCGAGTACTGCCCCTCTGTTTTCCGTACCGCGACTCGATAATGTTTTGTGTTGACGTGCCTGCTAACCGAGGCAAGAAAATTTCGGCTGGTCCGTACCCCAGTCCCTGCGGAAGAAAGACACCGGCATTTATTGACGGGTCGGGATCACGCCTTCCGATAAGATTATCTGCACCGGAGGCCGCATTTGTTTGATAGCCTCCAACGACCTGAGTCAAATCACCCGCGGTATTTAAATTGAGTCGTCCATCTAAATCGACAATAAGTGGTGAAGCAAGAACCTTGAGATAGCGACCTTCCGGAGAAACAGCGTACGGAACATTGGGGTCGACCCAAACACTATCCGCAACACTATCGCCATCATTGTCGACATCCCACGCGGCGTTGGATGTGGTCCCGCCACCCACTAACGCTTTAACCCAATTTTCGAGGTTAGCGACGTCCGGAGACATAGGGCCCCAATTCGCAAGATCAATATCCAGCGTCGGGATGCTGAAACTATCCTTGCGTCCGGTAAAATTCGGATTCTTAGCGGTCACCATCGTGTTGCCGTTGCGAAGTGTATAACTCAGCGGGCGTGCACAGGCGAAATCAATTAACCGGACGAGTCGTTGAACTTGTGCCGCTGTGAGCGAGGAAGCACTCCCACCGCCCGCCATGAACTGGGCAATGTAGTTTACGAGTTCTGGACGATGAAACGATGGGATGATTTCACCCTGATTAGGAACGAGTGGATTTCTGCCTACCGGCGGTGCGGGAATGTGGGCGAGGAAGTAATCATGGAAATCGGCTACGTCAAAACCTTCGTTGGTGCTACCCGTCACTTCGACGTATGCGCCCGCCCCGTTGATTTGACCACTTCCAATCGCGCTGGAACCACTGACCTTTTTCAAGTAGTCATAGTTTGGGAGCAGCGCAATGGGCAATGACTCTTGTCCGGGCGTATAGCTTCCGTTTACCGCTCCATTTCCTCCTGGCACCAATCGCCCTTGATCAAGATTTCCAAAGTTGTTGTGCGCATTATCATTTTCAATTCCGTAC
>JANOAI010000144.1:0-3624 GCA_031411055.1 Pirellulaceae bacterium | reverse complement strand
TCCCATCCCGGATTCGCGTGCCGTGACCACTCGACTTCTCAAGTCCATTGAATATGCTCGCATTGCATCTCTCCTTAGATGTATGCAAACTAACAAAGAACGCCCCTCAAAAGCTACATCAATTCTAGAACCGCTCTAGGCAAGAACGGCACTAGCGAATTCCACTCCGTCGCACTCATCGTCGTCCGTCACCGATCTAGTATTTTAATTTCTGCCGTTCGCCTAACGAATTGACGCAAGGCCTCTACTGAACGATGGCGGTAAACCCTTCACCGACCAATTCCGTTCCCGTCGCGAAGTGAAGTCGTTTTACATAGGCTAAGGCAAGCCATCGATTGCGAAGTACATCATGAACGCTTGAGGTGATGTAGCCTGCGTCAAGGTCGTTGCGCCGCAAGGCAGTATTGGCCGACAAGTCTGGCGGAATGCTTGACGAAGCTTCGATCTCAACTTTGACAAGTTTTTTTTGAACTTGTCCGAGGGCATCGAGTCTCGCTACGGTTTCTTGGCCAAGATAGCAACCTTTGGTAAAGCTGATGGCCGACGCATTTCTATCGAGCTCTTGCGGCAAATTTCGTTCGTCAAAATCTTTCCTGATAATTGGCCAGCGATTTTCAATCCGATCTCGTTCAATAATCGCTGGATCAGCCAGCGTTTTCGCCGGAGCCGAGACGAACCACGCTTCAACGGTTTGTGCTGCAGCTAGCTGAACCAAAGACCATTTTTCACCTAACGGATGAAAATCGAGTGGACTTTCCGCTTTGTCGCCGTTTACCCAAATCCAGTGAAAAGCGGAGCTTATATCGGTAAGTTGAACATCCTCGCGAATAATGTAGCGATCCCAGTGGGAAACAAGCTTCTCTGCCTGGCCCGCTCCCCAGGACAGGTAAAGCAATGAATCGTTTTGTTGGAAGAAAACACCATGCGACAGCGTTCGACCTTTCACATCCGTGACGAAACACTCCACCATTTTGGAGTCCGAAGCTTGTTTCACATCGTTGGTAACCAAGTTGTTTAGCCACTTCACGCGATCTTTACCGGTGATAGAAATCACCGTTAAGTCGGTCCACGGGTAGTATGTTGAGGAGTCTGTAGACATAATCTGGGGCTTGTACGCGGTGGAATGCATTCGATGCTCCTACGATGGAAGAAGATGGACTTCCACGCAAGAGGGCATCACGTCTTCAAAGTTTTGATATACGCTTCAGGTGGAAACAATGAGTCAAGATCGCGTACCAGGTCGAGCCTGGGTCGTTACTTTTGCTGGGATGGCATTGAATCTTTGCCTCGGCATTCTCTATGCCTGGAGCGTTTGGAAGAAACAGCTGCTTGGCAACGCCGAGCATCCAGCCGGAACGCAGATGACCGGGCTCAACGAAGGCTGGACATATCTAACCGATGCGCAAGCAACTTGGGCCTACGCTCTTTGCGGATTCATTTTCGCATGCTGTATGATTCCTGGCGGGAAACTTCAAGATCGATTTGGCCCCAAGCTGGGTGCGACGCTAGGCGGATTGTTTCTGGCTGGTGGTTGTTTCCTGGCAGGTTGGATGAAAAGCTATTTAGGTTTAATGGTTGGCTTTGGAGTGATGGGTGGGATCGGCATGGGCTTTGGCTATGCTGCCGCCACGCCAGCTGCAGTGCGATGGTTTGGTCCGCACAAGCGTGGCTTGATTGTCGGACTGGTTGTCGGTGGCTTTGGTGCAGCGGCCATGTACATTTCTCCTCTTGCCCAGTATCTGATAGAGCAATTTGGTATTTCCGGAAGCTTCTATGGCTTAGGAACGTTGTTTGCGATTGTTGTCATCGCAGCCGGTCAATTGCTTAGTTGGCCCCCGACGGGTTACGTCGCGCCGTTGTCCAATAATCTGACGAAGCGTGCTTCTAAAGTTGGAACCATCGATTGGAAAGCGCGTGATATGCTCCGCACGCCCCAGTTTTTTGGATTGGTCTTTCTCTTCATTGCGTCCGCTCAATCAGGGTTGCTAGTGATCGCGAACGCGACGCCGATTCTTCAGAAGACGGCTGGCAGCTATGAATTTTTCGCCAAGAATCTTTGGATCTTGGCGTCGTTCGGTGGCTTAGTGAATGCACTGGGACGAGTCGGAACGGGAATGTATTCCGATGCCATCGGTCGTAAGCGGGCCTATTGGATTAATGCTTTTGTCGCAGCAATTTGCGTTTTCGCGACGCCTTACGTAATGAAGTCGGCTAACGTGCCGCTTCTGTTCGTTGTTGTTGGCGTTGCGTTTTGGCAATACGGGGGCGGGCTGAGCCTCCTACCGGCTTTTACCGCTGATTTTTTTGGTTCCAAGAATCTCGGCTTTAACTATGGGCTGGTTTTCTTAGGGTGGGGGTTTGCCTTCTTCATGCCTCAAATTGCGGGAGTCATTAAAGACAAAACCGGTTCGCTCGATTACGCCTTTTACATCTCCGGAATGTTGCTTGTCGGCGGCTTAATTCTATGCCCCATGCTCAAGCCGCCTCGATCCAATAACGATTAACGCTCGGATATCGAGGTTCAGGCAAGCCGATCTAAGAAGACTACCTGCCCATCAGCCGATCGAACGCGCGATGAAGAATTTCCCCATAGACGAGTTCGCCACCTTGGTGGCCGACAATCGATATGAGGAGCGCAACCACGATCAACCCAACTCGCCAAACATGTTTCCATGGTGCTTTTGGTTGCCGCACGGCGAGAATCGCACACAGGCAAACAACAACACTTAGCGTGGTCGAAAACGTTCCCAACCAACGATGTCGAAATACGGCTGACGCGGCTTCGACGGAATCCTTATTCGGAATGATATCCCACGACGGATAGCCCTTCTCGGCTGCATAAAACCATCCTAGCATGGCAGAAATCAGGGCAAAGAACGTCCCCCACATCAAACAGTAAAATGCGACGTAAACAGCCCTTCCGCCGGTTAAGAACGAGAGCGCTGAGGCTGCTCCGCCGAACATGAGTAGCGCAATCGGGAAGTGGACAACTGCCGGATGGAAATATCCGAGGAAGCCGCACAAACGAGCAAACAAACTGTTGTTTTTTGTTCTAACCGAGGTTGGTTCTTCAATTCCTCCGAGGCTAACGAACTTGATTCCTTCCGGCCATTCAGCTCCCTGCTCGATCCAAGTTTTGAAGACATTTAATTCTTCGGCCGGCATCGGACCGCAAAGTGGCATCACGCTAGTCGCCGGATTATGTTGTGGACTTTCACCATTCAGATAGTCAGACCAGAGCGCGCTATTTTCGGGGTCGCCCGGTTCGATGTACTGGAGGACAGTCTCGCGGTCTTCGATCTTCAAGCCAGCCTTTGCTCGGTCACCAACATGGCAACAGGCACATCTTCGATCCAACAGTGGAGCAACATCGCGACTAAAGTCCACCTTATCAGAAGGTAGCTCGGTTTCAGCCTGTGACAGCGCAATCGCCCCGTGTAGGCAAAGAACGAGTAGGGCAAGCCGAGATGTTAATACCGTGAATCGCATCTTGAAAACGCACGCATTGAGGAGGGAAACGTCACGCAAAAATATTGAACGCGATCGCAGTCGAACGCGAACAACACGGTTGTGGGTACATGCTAGGCTTTGTCCAGATTAGATTTTTGGGTACGACGGACTTCC
>JANOAI010000143.1:0-7413 GCA_031411055.1 Pirellulaceae bacterium | reverse complement strand
ATCGGCTAGCGCCTCAGGCTTAATGAAATACATGGACGCAAATTTTCATAACGGCTTTTGGAATCTACTGCTTATTATAGAACAATTGCCTCAATGGTTCATGCATTAAAATCCCAGAGAGGGCTTCTACCAAAGAATTTGGAGGTAGAATTGGAGCCGCTTTTGTTGCAATCTGAGACGAAACCGAGTGTCAGTCCTCGGAAGACGTTTCGTCCGATGTAGGCTCTTCCGATTCATTTTTCGGAGTCAACGGTTCGTCTTCCTTCCGCCAAAGCGGTTTGCGGCGACGAGCTTTGGGGTGATGGGCCGCCGTCATTCCGGGCAACTCAAACTCGTTCAACTTATGCGAAATAGGGCGTCGTGCGCGCTGCACCTTCGCCGCTTCGAGATCCTTAAACTCCATTCGCTTGAGCTCGTCCAAGTCGAATTCGACTTCCTGACCGACTTCCCACCAGTGCGGCTTTTCCTCTTCAGCCACCACCGAAAAACGAAAAAGGACGTCGTTGCGCAAGTTTTCGGCCCGGATAAATCCGAACTTTTTATCGTAGAGTATTTTTACAACGATTCCGACGCGCATTGATTATCTCGGTTCAAAGGTCTCTTTCGGCGAGCTGCCCAACGAGCCAGTTTGGCTTGGAAATCATCGAAAGGCACGTCCCCTTTGAGCCTGAGACGCTAGCCGATTTTCGATCTCAGGAATCGGCTAGCGCCTCAGGCTCAAAAAATTTCCCATTACGATCATTTCTTGGAATTCACAGGGCGGTCGATTTTACGAGCCAGCTCGGCACTATTCTAGTTCAGCGACGGGGAACTCGGCAGGGCTTTCAGGTTGAGAAAACTCTGAATCATGAGCGAACCGACCTTCCGCATCCCAACTTCCCACATATCGTAGTCATCGACAAAGACCAAATCGGGCGATGCCGGAATTGGAAACCACTTCCCTTCGGCGATTTCTTGCTCCAATTGTCCCCTCTTCCACACAGCATGCCCAACGTAAAGGCGGTATTCCGCGGGCGGAATCAAAGCCAATTTCTTGAGCGTTTCGACCTGCGCCGCCAGAAAAACGCCATTCGTATTCCCTCCTTCGGCCAAATTGGGGCGGTTGTGGATGGCAACAACAGGGCCCGAGGTTGGGCCTCCAAAATTCAAGTGATCTGGAGCGGCAGCCGTTTTGGACAGCCCCTCGGTCAAATGTTTCCAAAGGGGTGTCACATCCAAGGAAAATGGACGATTGAGCAAGACACCGACGGTTTGCGATGGCTGATGATCAAGAATCAAGCAGACCGAGCGGCCAAACATTTCGTCTTCGATCTGCGGAGCGGCTACGAGCAAATGCCCTGTCAAAGCCATTTTAGGAGGTTCGGAATCGTTATTCTCAGGTTTTGGAATTCGGTTCATGCGACTATCATTCTGCCAAGCTGACCGGAAAAGGCAAACCGGACCTACCGTGCAAATCCGATGCCAAACACTTTGAGCGGAAAACATCGCCGATGACCTCTGCCCCTCAGGCTCTCGAACCATCACCCCTGCCCATCGCAGTCCTTATTTCGGGCGGTGGTACGACGCTTAAGAATTTGATCGATCGAAAGGAAAAAGGTTCCCTCGCCATCGACATTCGGTTGGTGATAAGTTCAAAAACGACTGCAGCGGGATTGCAATTCGCGTCGGACGCTGGGATCCCTTCACAGATCATTCGACGTCGTGACTTCGAATCCGGCGAAGCCTATCGCGACGCGATGTTTGAGCCGATCCGAAGGTCGAAAGCGACCTACGTGGTGATGGGGGGGTTCCTGCAGCATCTCTTAATCCCGGATGACTTTAAGAATCGAGTCATCAACATTCACCCGTCACTGATCCCGTCTTTCAGTGGACAAGGAATGTACGGTTTAAAGGTCCACCAAGCCGCGGTGGATTACGGAGCAAAGCTCAGCGGTTGTACCGTTCACTTCGTCGACGATCACTATGATCATGGCCCGGTGATTCTTCAGAAATCTTGCCCCGTTCTCAATGAGGATTCGGCCGAAGCCTTGCAACAACGCGTCTTTGAACTTGAGCGCGAAGCATTGCCGGAAGCACTACAACTCATCCAACAAAATCGCCTAAGCATCTCGACCGATGGTCGCCGAGTTCAAATTCATGAATTCGTTTGAGCCTGAGGCGCTAGCCGATTTAAGATGAAGACGAAATCGGCTAGCGCCTCAGGCTCAAGGATGATCGTCAATCATGAATGACGTAAGATGGTCGAACGCTCAATCGGCGAGCTTCGACATCGAGCAACCAGCGTCGTTTCAGTTACTCAGGTAACGCCGATTCAGGATAGAAGGCTGGATGCGTTGGGAGAGGATGGAATTTCGGACACGGTGGCGCCGTAAGTTTTTCTCGACGTTCAGCCTTCCATTGTGCGATACACGATTCGTTCCAACGATCGCTCATTTTAGCGGAACAGATATGGAGACTGTCCGACATTTTTGCCGACGCCTGCAGGCGATGCATTTGCAGATTCGCTCTGAACTCTTGAAGGCCATTGAACGCCGCTCGTTCCGCTGGCTCACATTGCGCTGGATCCACGCAGTCGAGTATCGGCGACCCACATTCGTTCCTCATCGGACCGCGCAAGACCATCTGACAACAACCCGTTGTCATAAGAACAACCAACAGAGCCACCGTCCGTGCGAAACAAGCTCGCCCGTTTTGGATTTCAGTCGTTTGTTCTGTAGCCAACATGGGTCGTGCTGCAAGGAATCCGTTTTAAGCGCACTTTGAATTTCAATACACCTTCGTAGAAGAATGATCGGATTTAACGACCAGGCAGCTTGAGTCGAGTTTACCGGCAGCGTGGTATTGGCGACCAAAATTGTAAAGAAGCAAGTAAATGGAAACCCACTCTATTGCTAGCGTTCAAAGCCGAGAAGGATCTCGGAGGTTAGCGACGGGCGGTCACTGAAGGTTGGGCGGGCGGATTGCGATGACGTTCCGCCTATCTCGCGGTGGAATGCGAATCCCCAAGCCTCCTCATCTTTTATATCTGATTCTAGAGCCGTTCGTGGGATGGCCGCTTCAATACTCCATCCCGATTCCGTTTCGACCGTTTTGAAGTACCAGTCTGGACGCCAATGAAACATATCACAGCATCGCTCTTGAACGTTCCCTTTTCGATCGAGACGTATCTCAAACCAGGTAAAATAATCGCGGTCGGTATCAAAACGTATCGTTAAATAATCTACATCCGCAAGCTGTGTTTGATACTGGGATACGATATTTGGAAGTGTCGCCCCCAGGTAGATGAATTCATCGTCGTGCGTCAATCGGATTTCGGAATAGGTTTGATTTTCATCAGCCCATGAACTCGACAATCGAAGACGAAGAGACTGGTTCCAAACACCTTCATCAATGCGGCCGTCTAGCCGGGGCCGTTCGCGCGTTTTGGGGATCCTACTGGTGTTGGGCACTGGCTCAATTTCTTGGGCCACGATTTGCTCCCAAGTCGCTGCCCCCTGAATGGACTTCAATCGTGCAAGCGAGGGAAGGTTATGAATCGAAGTGTTAGCGGGGTTCGATCGACGCTCGATGGCCGCATTGATAGTCAACCAGCGAGGGTCGGATCGGAGTTGCGGGAAGTTGAGCTGGAGGTGATCCTTGAGCTTCAGCACTTGGTCCAGTGAAGTCTGCTCGACAGACGTTTTCTTTGTCGTATGACTTGCGAGTGTGACGTTCGGTAAAAATGGGCTTAACGCAAATTGATTTGTGTGATCCGAACTCAATTCGACCGCCGCCACTTGCTGCCGAGACGCCTTGCGAGTCGTTTCCATTTCGCTACTCGATTGATACTGCAACAATTGAATCGCTGCCAATTCCGCAACACCTGACAGAGGTGCTTCACTTATTGCAGACTCGAGACAGGCTTGCCATCGTCCCCAGTACCCCCGATGACGGTACCCTTGCGCCAACTCCCAAAGCAAATCAGCGCGTTGCGATGCACTAATGTTGCGCGTCCATGTCTGCAATGCAGCTTGCCATCGAGCATCACGAGCATTGTCGGCTCCAGGCATGTCGAGCAAACGTTCTCGAAGTTGCTCCGTTTGTATGGAAGCCATCAACGTTTGAAGGTTGCGCTTCGTTCCGATATGCGACGACCGATGCGTTTCGCTTCCCGTGGCTAAATCGGCTAGCAACGCATCTTTTCCGATTGAATTTTTTCCGCCATAAACGATCGAGTAGCTACCGTAATAATCATCGCTTTGTCGGCAGATGCTTTCATGCTCCCAAGGTCGATCAATTAGTTTCGACACCGGTATAATCAGTTCCGAAAGCAATTGCCCCGAAGACTTGAGGGCCGTCCCTGAAGTATAGCTTAGCTCGCCCTTGAGGCGATTTTTAGCCTGAAGCGAGCGAGTATGCGAGGAGCATGACATGACACGAGGTATGTTCCAGGCTGTTTCAGGAATTTGAGCTATCGGCGAGAAGCAGCGATAGTCGGGCTGGGAAGCAAGACGGCGCGCTTGATTGGCTGCGTCGCATGTCGCGTTGATAAGTGTGTCCTGAGAAGCATTGCCGTCGACAACCAACACGTCAGGACGATAAGCCCGTAGCCACATGACCAATCGGTTGGTGACAGATGATGGTGAATCGGAATTCGGTTTGGAATATCCCCAACAGTCGGACGGACGGCGCCCGCTGGCAAGGTTGCCGACCGGGAAATTGGAATCCATGTTCATGTCGGAGAGATGCGCCAACACGGCCGCCTGCGAAGCGCGAGCTTGTAAATCGACAAAAACGTCGGTTTGTTCATAGGTCCGCTGGGAGTGGACAACCAAACCCGCGACGTGGTGACGAGTCTCGTTAGCCATATAAGCCATCGCATCCCAAGCGACGCTATCAATCGTGCTCGCAACATTCAACATGGCGACGCGGGTGGCCGTTCCATTCACAGTCCACCAACCTTGCCCCCGGTTGCGTGTACCGAGAATTCGTCCAGCCAAACTCCCGACGGTAACCGAATCTTGAGTGGGAACCTGTAGCGACGTAATGGGTAGCTGATTTGGCAATGGGGCTACTTCCCAAGTCGCCCCTTGATCCAGACTATTCCAAACCACATTGCCGGGGATACCACCGAGCCATACATCTTTTCCATGAAGCGCTATGGTCTGTAAAGTTATGAGTTGTTGATCGAGAGGAAGACCAGGCAATGGCTTCTGTTCCCATTGTTTGCCGTCGTCACTCCAATAAACTTGGCCTTGAGCACCTACCAACCACCACCCGTGTTCATTGACCGCCGCTCCTAGGATGGGTCGAGATGGATCGCCACCTATCGTTGCTAGTTCCGGGAATTTCTGGCCGTCGAATCGATGAACGCGACTCAATCGATCGACAACAATGCCACAATGCGAGTTCAACCAAGCAGCGCATTGGATGTGCGTTGCAGCAATCTGTTTGGGGCTCCATGTTCGACCACCATCGTGACTCTCAAAAAGCCCACATTGATAGGTCGGAGACCAATCCCCCCAAGCGATAAGCTCCCCTTGGCCTAACGACTGAATTCCAGTCAGCCTGGGAAGGCTGGCGTTTTTGATCGTATGCCAACGCACACCTCCGTCTTCCGTTCGCAACACCACACCGCGGCTTCGGTGAGAGTAAGGAAGGATCTCACCGCCGACGGCCCATCCGTTTCGTTCACTTTCAAAACAGACCCCGTGAAGCGAAAGTGACGTCCCACTATTCTGTGTTGTCCACTTTCGCCCGCCATTGTCAGTTGCGAGTATCGCGCCATGGTCGCCAACATACCAACTTCGATCAGGTCCAACGGACGTACTTGCTCTCAACGTTGCATTTACCGGCGTTGACGGTGCATCGACATTGGCAGCCAAGACAAGCGTCATGCTTACCACGTGCCCAACGCATACCACACCAAGCGCGATCATCCGGTTTCGCCATGTTTGCGTTTGCAAGCCAAAAATCATGAGAATTTGAAAAGGGTACTTGAAGTCATCCAGCGTGCCGCGACGATGTGGCGTCATACCAAACGGGGCGGATCGAAACGAGAGAAGCTAGGCAGAATACGGGCGCTCGCGAACCGTGGCGAAGCCGGCAATTTGCGGCTATTGTCTTGCCTCGCTATGAATTTCCAGCCTAAAAAGCCTCCCCTTCCGATACAACTCGAGTCGTTCTCCTCTTTCACGAAGGTCATTTGGGAATCGTTGTTATGAAGCGAAGTTGGTACAAGGCGCGCATTGCTTACCCAGTCTTCATTCTCAGTCTTCTTAGTACTGGAACGGTACGTTCGGTTTCGGCAGCTCAGCCGATCAATGCTATCGTTCCTGGAACGGGAACTCAGCTAACCCAAGTCGGCGACGATTTCGAAGACCCGAATTGGGGCTTTATCCCCAATGGCCCCAAGAGCAGCGAAGACATCGATGAGAATCAGCGAATGCCGCTGGGTAAATCAACCAACGGTCGTTGGTACGAAGGGGCAAAACGAGGATACCCCGACGTGATGCAATGGGTCCCTACGCCCGAAGGTGGATTGGCAGGTAGCACTGGTTCACTTCTTCTCAAGTCGCTTCGAACCGGCATTCCTGGTGTCGTCACCAACACCATGCATCAAGACGATTTCATCGCCAATGTTCAATACCGAACCGGCGGGACGATCCCCGTTTCACAATCGCCAAATTGCACGACCCGAGTCTATCTTCCGCCGATTGAGGAATGGGAAAACCGAAATGGGCCGCACTTCGCGTATCGGGCCGCGGTCGAAACAACGATTATGGAGAAGAGCAAATTTATTTTTGGATCGCCGCATGAAAAAGAAGAGATTTACTGGCCGGGACTCTTCATTCTTCGCGAGAAGAAACGCGTCGGTGATAAACTCGAAGATCACGTCTATTTCCGCATTCGATCTGATCGACGCGGCGGTGACTTTGTTGGTCCGGATATCAAGTCCATGGGTTGGTGGACGCTAGGAATGTCGTTCACGCCTGATGGCGTTGTCCACTACTTTGCCAAACCCGGTGTCGAGGACTTGAATGAGGGAGATTACTTGGCTTCGGCATTGCCGTACGGGTATCGCTGTGAGACCTTCCGAACCTTCTTCTACAATTCCGTAAACATGGATAACGGCAAATCTTGGAGCACCGCCTTTATCATCGACGATCCGAAGATGTACGTCGCCAGTCCCGCTCGAATGGCCCGAAGGTAAGTATTGTCGGCAAACGGGTTACGGTTTAACGGGCTGACGATGAGATAGTCTTTACGGCACCTGAACAACTGGAAAAATTGTTTTACAATTGAGTTGTCATGTCCAACGACAATCACCGTGTTAATCACCGTATGGTTCCGCTATGCCGAATGTCCTCGCGATTGTAGCTCATCCTGACGATATCGAGTTCGTGATGGCGGGCACGCTCCTCCGATTGGCGG
>JANOAI010000142.1:0-4615 GCA_031411055.1 Pirellulaceae bacterium | reverse complement strand
CTTCCATCTGGTCAACTTGGACGATATGGTCCGCGCTTTGAAGACCGACTTGCCAAGCAGGGTCGCCAGGAAAAACGTCGCCGATGACGGACGAATCGTAAGGGACGCCAATCTTGTACGCGATGGCGGCAAAAATAATCCCGAAAATGATATTCATGATGACGCCAGCGCTGATGATGACCATCCGCGCGAAGACGCTCTTGGCTGGAAACGATCGCGGGTCATATTGGGCTGGACCAACGGCTTCGGCTTGGCCACCAGCTAAACGAATTCGCTCATTTTCTTCTTCCATGCGACGCGGGTCATCATCTTGACCGAGCATTTTGACATACCCACCAAGAGGAATGCTACCAATTCCATATTCGGTTTCGCCCCATTGAAAATGGAATAGCTTGGATGGCAAGCGAATGGGACCGAGTCGAATCGGGACGTCAAATCCGACGTAAAATTTCTCGCACTTTACTCCGAAAAACTTTGCAGCCAGAAAATGGCCGAGTTCGTGGACAAAGATAACGAAGCCCAAACCGAGGAAAACGCGAACGATATTCCAGAGCGTGCCTCCCCACCCAGCGAGCCACTCCGAAGTCGAAGGACTGCTGGCTGCCAACAGCAATTCACCGAAGGCTAGTGGAGATGATTGAGAGAAGAGAATTCCGATACTCGACATCATGTTAGTTGCTTGCATTCCAATTGCTTCCAGCGCAGAACTTCGTTGCGAGCCCACTTATCGAGAGCAAGAAGTTCTTCAAGGCTTGGAGAGGGATCATAGTGATGGTTTTCGACGACTCGGCGGCAAACGGATGCAATCTCCGTAAACCGAATCATCCCGTTGAGAAATAGTTCGACAGCAGCTTCGTTCGCAGCGTTCAAGACCGCCCCCGATGTACCACCCGCTTTGGCCACTTCGAAGCCGAGCGCTAAGGCTGGATAGCGTTCAAAATCAGCGGGTTTCCAATCGAGCGAGACTGGATTATTCCAATCAAGCTTTCTGGCCGGGCCAGGGACACGATCTGGATAGGTCAAAGCATACTGGATTGGCAATCGCATGTCGGGGGGGCTAAGCTGCGCTATTATCGACCCATCCACGAATTCGACCATTGAATGAATGATCGATGATGGATGAATCACGACGGAAATCTTACTCGGATCGATGTCGAAGAGCCAACGCGCTTCGATCACTTCGAGTGCTTTGTTCATCATCGAGGCGGAATCCACCGTTATCTTACGCCCCATGGTCCAAGTCGGATGAGCCAGGACTTGGTCGACCGAGGCTTGATCAAGCTCAGCAAGGGGGCGATCGCGTAGGCTACCGCCACTTGCGGTCAGTACGATGCGGCTAACTTGATCAATCGACTTAACGGACGCTAGGGCCTGGAATATGGCGCTATGTTCACTATCCACGGGGAGCAGTTTTGCATGGTTTTCGCGAACACATTGGGTCAACAGAGGTCCCGCAACGACCAAAGATTCCTTATTGGCCAAGGCCAGCGTTTTTCCAGCTCGGGCGGCTGCCAACGAACTGGCCAAACCAGCACTGCCAACAATACCTGCCACGACGATATCGACATCTGGATGTTCCGACATCTCGATCAACGCGTCCGGACCTCGCAACCGCCTTGTGCGGCAAGTTTCGGAAGTCCGATGTCCCCAGCGATCCAGTAACGACGCATCGGACGTCGTAAGTGCGGCTACACTCGGGGAAAAAGCCTCAATTTGCTTAGAAAGAAGGTCAAACTGGCTGTGAGCGGCGAGTCCCCAAACGGAGTAAGGCGGCCCTAAACTCCCTAAAACCTCCAGGGCAGCCGTTCCAATGCTTCCAGTCGACCCCAGCACGGCGACATTACGACGACCAGAGCTAAGCATTCGCATTATTTCCAAGAAGCACGATTCGACTTGCCATTTCCTGTTGGCCTGAAAGCGCTAGAGTATAGCAAGGATCACAGAAAAATTGATACAACCGGCCCCTTTCCGACGTCGAGATCGATTCTAAACCTGTTTCAATGCAATAAAATAGCGAACTCTTAAGTCTACCAAATCATAATTTCCAAATGCATCAATCCACTCTTTTAGCGCATCGAAACCAGCATTTTCGCAGCGAAGACTACCAACCGCGGCTTGGATTGCTCCTAAGGCTTCGAAAAGCTGGCTAAAACCCAATCTTGGTTGGCAGCGTACGACGTGGTGAAGAGATGCCTTTAGAAACGAGTATTCCCGGGAACATCCAATCTTTATGAACGAAACAAAGAATAACGACAAGAAAAGCGGCGATTCAACCCCCATGACTTGGTTGAAGTACCTCTCGATCTTCTTGTTGTGCATGGTTATTTTCGCCGTCCTTTACGCCGATACCACACTGAGTTTGACCTATCCTCAGTTCCGGCAGCTGGTTGAACAAACGATCGATCATCGCAGTCCGCCGGTGACATCCGAATCCGATCTGTCAAACGGACTCGATGCGGAAGCGACTCAATTTCCATTGATTCCAAACAAACCGGTTGGAGTCTTGGTCATTCCGCCAATCGGAAATTCCAAGCATCGCCGGGAAGTAAGCAATCTTGCCGACGTCGTAATCGATGACGCCTATATCAGCGGCAAACTCCGTTATCGCGAGCTGACTTCGAACAAAGGGGCATCCAGCAATGAGCCCAAGGAAAGGTCCTTTCGAGTAGCAAACGACGGCAACCAGGATATGAATCGTGAAATTCGCGATTTGATGACGAAAGCGAAAATCTCCTGGACGAACAGTCCGAGCCCAAGTGTTTTTGCGCAGTACGTGCCGTTCCTCATCTTAATGCTCCTTCCGATTGTCCTCATCGGCTTAATGATGCGGAAGATGGGAGGCATCGGTTCGCCGATGCAATTCGGTCGCTCGCGAGGCAAGCTTTATGCTCAAGAGGAAACTTCAACAAACTTTGATGATGTCGCTGGCATTGATGAAGCTGTCGAAGAGGTTCGTGAAGTCGTCGACTTTTTGAAGAATCCAGACAAATATCAAAATCTTGGCGGTCGTATCCCAAAGGGTGTACTCCTCGTTGGTCCACCAGGAACGGGAAAGACGCTCCTTGCCAAAGCCATTGCGGGCGAAGCAGGAGTTCCTTTTTATTCTTTGTCCGGTAGTGACTTTGTCGAAATGTTCGTCGGCGTTGGAGCGGCTCGTGTTCGCGACATGTTCCAACAAGCGGCCGCGAAGTCGCCGTGCATCATTTTCATTGACGAACTGGATGCGCTCGGCAAGAGTCGAGCTGGCAACGTTCCTGGTTCGCACGATGAACGCGAACAAACGTTGAATGCGCTGTTGGTGGAGATGGACGGATTCGATGCGAATAGCGGCGTCATCGTGGTTGCGGCCACAAATCGCCCCGAGACCCTGGACTCGGCTTTGTTGCGTCCCGGCCGTTTCGATCGAAATGTTCTGGTCGATCGTCCGGATAAGATTGGTCGCGAAGAAATCCTCAAGGTCCACGTGAAAAGCGTCAAGCTGGGGAGCAACGTCAACTTGAAGCAAATCGCCGCGATTACCCCCGGCTTTGTCGGGGCAGATCTCGCGAACCTCGTCAACGAAGGAGCCCTCTTGGCTGCACGAAAGGGCAAATCGGCCGTTGGTCAAGAAGAATTCAATGACGGCGTCGAGCGGGTGACGGCGGGCTTGGAAAAGAAGACGCGTCTCATGACCGAATCGGAAAAGCGTCGCGTCGCCTATCACGAAGCCGGCCATGCACTCGTTGCCTATTCGCTTCCCGACACCGATCCCGTGCACAAAGTCTCGATCATCCCGCGCGGGGTCGCGGCCCTTGGCTATACCATGCAACGACCGGATGACGATCGTTACTTGATGACCCAAGCAGAACTTGAAGCCAACATGCAAGTCCTTTTGGCTGGCACGATTACCGAAGAAATCATCTTCCGCGATATCAGTACCGGAGCTCAAAACGACCTTGAACGAGCAACGGCTATCGCTCGTGGAATGGTTATGGAGTACGGCATGAGTCGAATGGGCCGAGTCAACTATCGAGAGAGTAATCGTTCGCCATTTTTAATGTCGGCGGGTGGCGAATCGTATGGTCGGGAATATTCCGAACAAACCGCCCGCGAGATCGACCAAGAAGTCAAACGGATCATCGACGAGGGAGTCGTTAAGACACGCGTTATTCTCACGGAACGCCGTGCGGCCTTAGAAGCCTTAGCCCTTCGACTGATTGAAGTCGAAGTCGTCGACTCTATTGATCTACAACGAATCATGGACGAAAGCCTCACCGGACCACGCGTTGTCCCTGGTACCACCAATTCCGTACGAAGCGGTGAAACCACCGACGTCCCAACGTTCCAAGAAGATTTCCCTCAAGCAAGCGAAGGCTAGTGCTTCGTCACAGCGAATTTCCTTCGTCACAGCGAATTTTTACAGTGCGACGGACTTCTTTTTACGGTACGACGGACTTCCAGTCCGTCGACAAACCTTGGCGCCGACGGATTGGAAGTCCGTCGTTCAGGTTCAGCTCAACCTTCGTTTTAAGATGTGAAGAAACAGCAGTGGCGTTGTTTCTAGAGCATTTTCATGAACGACGTAGGCTTGGAAAACGGGGTCAGGTACCAAAAGCCGGAACGGCCCTTCGGGTGC
>JANOAI010000141.1:0-3429 GCA_031411055.1 Pirellulaceae bacterium | reverse complement strand
CGAAGACCAAACACCGGCCTATCGCGAAAGCGTTTTGCCAAAAGCCGTTACGGCACGAGTTGCATGTGAAGCTGGTCTTCGCCTTGGTTGGGACCGCTACATTGGTCTTGAAGGTCACTTTGTAGGGATGAGTGGTTTCGGCGCCTCTGCTCCGATTCAGCACCTCTACGAACACTTCAAAATCACCGCCGATCAAGTCGCATCGCACGCTAAAGTGTCGATTGCTTAGTCGTTCTCAAGCCTCACACCTCAAGTCTCACACCTTATTTCAATGACCGAAGTACGTCTTGCAGTTGATCTCGGTGCCTCTAGCGGTCGCGTTCTGGCTGCATTGATCAACGACGATTCGATTGAACTTCAGGAAGTGCATCGCTTTCCCAATGGGCCGATTGCGATTGGCAAACGTCTCCACTGGGATCACCTTGGATTGTGGTCCGAAATCGAAACCGGACTTACCAAAGCCGCATCGACTTACGGAGAGCAAATCCAATCACTGGGAGTCGATACTTGGGGCGTCGACTATGTTTTGCTTGACAAAAGCGACGATTTGATTGGACCTGGCTTCTGTTATCGCGATGCGCGTACGAGTGGAATTTTCGACAAGGCTTACGCTCGTTTGCCAAAAGCCGACATTTTTTCCGAAACGGGACTCCAGTTTATGGAGTTCAATTCTGCTTTTCAATTATTGTCGATGCGACTCGAAGGCTCCCCGTTGCTCGACGTGGCTGAAAAATTTCTGATGGTTCCTGATTTTTTTCACTGGCTCCTCACCGGAGCAAAAACCAACGAACAAACGAATGCCAGTACGACTCAGCTACTTCGTCCCCAAGATGGGCAATGGTCGACACGAATTCTCGATGCCTTTGACATCCCTCAGCATCTCTTCTCACCGGTAACGCTCAGTGGCACCAACTTGGGAACCCTTCGTCGTGACGTCGCCGAACGAACTGGCTTGACGAAAGCCGAAGTGATCGTCCCCGCGACGCACGATACGGGAGCGGCGATCGTCGCCGTTCCCGCGAACGAATTCGGTTCAGAGAAGCCAAATTGGTGTTATATCAGTAGTGGCACGTGGTCCTTGATGGGAGTTGAACTCAAGCATCCAATTTTGAACGACAAATGCCGAGAGCTTAACTTCACGAATGAGGGCGGGATTCACCATACAACGAGACTGCTTAGAAACATCTCTGGTTTGTGGCCGTATCAGCAAGTTCGAGCTGCCTTCCAACGACAAGGGCAAGACATATCGTGGAGTCAGCTAACTTCGATGGCGAAAGCAGCAACGCCTCTTCAGGCCCTGTTCAACTCGGATGATTCCAGTTTGGTTGCTCCGTTGAACATGGTTCAAGCAATTCAATCGCTTCTGAAAAAGAACAATCAACCGGTTCCCAGCGACCCCGGATCGATCGCGCGTTGCACACTCGAAAGTTTGGCCATGCGTTATCGTATTTGTCTTAACTCGCTGGAAGAGCTCCTGGGCTATCGACTAGAAACGATTCACATCGTTGGGGGCGGCGTGCAAAATGAGCTCCTATGCCAGATGACGGCCGACGCTACAAACCGACACGTCATTGCAGGTCCTGTCGAAGCGACAGCCTTAGGAAACATTGTGACGCAATGTCTTGGAAGCGGTCGACTCTCGGATGTGGTTTCGGCACGAGAATGGATTCGGCGGAGCTGTGCCGTGAAGTCATTTTCCCCGCGTAGCCCGCACGTTTGGGATGACGCCTTTGAGAGATTCGCTAGTCTTCGTTAGCCCAACCCCTGTTATTCATCGCGAATACCAAGGCGACTGAGCCAGCGACGCTTGCGGACGTTGTTGTCTGACTTCTCATACGATTCGACCTCGATCGCAGCTTGATTCTCTTCCTTGCGTGTCAGAGTGGCTGAAGCAACGTCATGTTGCGATCGCTCGCGCGCGATTTTGGCTCGTTCCATCGAGATTTCAATTTCTGCATTGCGAAGTTTCTCCTCCCATTCATTTTGCAACCGTCGAAGATTCTCGCGTTCCGATCGTATGAATTCGTCGGCATCGAGCATCTGCGCGATGGCGGCAGCTCCGATGGCCATGCCGTTGGTCACCGTCGATTGGCGAGTCATTAGCATCTGAAGCTCGTCGATTTCTCGATCGCGTTCCCGAATCAGCTCATCCCGTAGGTCGATCTCGCGCTGGCTTGACTCAATAACTTCGCGAACTCTCTTTGACTCTTCCGGATTATTCTCGTCAGAGGATTGAGCTTCGAGTTGCCTTAAGAGTTGCTCTTTTCTTTGCTCCCAGCTTAGTTCTTTCTGGTTGCATTGATTTCGATCATTCAGATCTGCATTTTGAATTCGAAGTTCAATGGTTTCATGGCGCGATTCAAGGAGCTGGGTCCGAAGAATTTCAATCTGCTCTCGAAGGTCGTTTTCATCATCTTTCGTCTTCTCGATCGAGTCATAGGCTTTCGCAAGCTCGGATTCAAGAAACTCGATCTGCCCATGAAGCAAATGGACATCACTCGATAATGGTCTAGGGATTCCGTAAGGTGAGTCAAGATGAACGAGTTGTTCAGGCAGCGATTCGCTGGAATCATGGAGTCCGTTCTGTTGGCTCGACGCATTGGATTCCGCCTCCGCGAACGAAATCAATTCTTCGTACTCTTGCCGGGAGCAATCGAGCAATCCTAACAACCGTTGATGCTCTTCTGCACTCACATAATTTTTGACGCCGACCGACGATGTTGGCTCCGGGATCTGTTTGGAGCTTTCAACGTTTGTTTGAACTTTGCTTAATAGATGGCCAAGCAACGATTCAAGCTTGCTCGCTCGACCGTTGAGCGTCTTTCGACGGAAGCGTTTGATAGCGCGAAGCTGATACCGCAAACGATCCGTTTCACTTTGGATCGCGTCGGCGCTTGTTGAAAGTGTGGGATTCGTAGCCGGAAGCATGCGCAACTCGGAACTTGAGCGACGAATTCGACTTTACCAGCTTTTCGGACGGTCCGAAGCTGAAAAGCCTATTCTCAATAGATAGGTCGTCGCATTCCTGTTGTTCACAAAATACGTGGATTTGAGGCGTCTCCAGAGCCAGAAACGTCGCATGGATCTCGACTTTGCTGATTTTGCCGATTAAAACGTCAGGCTGGAGATCCACACATGAAATCAAATCCGTTAGAACCGAAGTCGTTTGAGGAATCATTGAAGGCCTTGGAGGAAATCGTTCGTGGCCTCGAGCAGGGAACGCTGCCCCTCGAGCAATCCTTGGAACAGTATTCCCAAGCCACTCGTTACCTTAAATTTTGCTACGAACGCTTGAGCCAAGCCGAAAAAAGTGTCCAGATTCTTCGCGGCATCGAACCTGATGGAACGGCGAAAACCGTCTCGATGGACGACGACACGGAAACCTTGGCCGAAAAGCAAGGCGGGCGTGGAAAGCGACGATCAGCCAGA